>JAEZAF010000056.1 GCA_023430545.1 Chloroflexota bacterium | reverse complement strand
ACCATCAATTGTGAAAGGCTTTCGACATGCGCTACACGGCGAACGGGCCGCAGGGATATTATTTTGAAGAGATCGAAGTCGGCGAGGTGCAGGTCACACAGGGGCGCACCATCACCGAAGCGGATGTGGTGAATTTCGGCAATGTGACCGGTGATTTTAATCCGCTGCATTTCGATGCGGAGTTCATGAAAAGCAGCATGTTCGGGGAACGTCTGGCACACGGGATGCTGGTAATGAGCTTCGGCGTCGGTCTCGTCAACCAGCTAGGGACTGGCCTCGGCACGGTGCTGGCCTTCAAGGGGCTGACGATCGACTTCCGGCGTCCGGTGCTGATTGGTGATACGATTCGGGTTCGCACGACAGTCACGGAGAAGCGCGAGGCGTCGAATCGTCCGGGTGGCTGGGTGATGCAGAACTTCGAGATCCTCAACCAGCGCGATGAAGTGGTACAGGAAGGATCATGGGGCGTGCTGTTCGCCTTTAAACCCAAAGAGGACACCGAACAGAACTGATGCCGCCTGTGAACCTCGAAACGCCTGATGGCCTTCCGGCGTCACCAGAGGGCTATGCCGCGCCGGTACGCTTCCGCTATCCTATGGGGATGCTGCAAGCCGCCAGCCTGGTCGTGCTGATCATCGCAGGGCTGATTTTCGCCAGCATCGCGACAACGGCGCAGGGGATTGCATTCTGGGCGTGGTTCTCGCCAGATCTGGTTGGCATTGTCCTTATCCTGCTGACACTGCCAGCTGTCATCGTGCTGCATGAGCTGATTCACGGCATCGTGTTTCAGCTTCTGGGCTATCGGGTGTATTACGGGTTCGCGCCGGAGATGGGGGCCGCCTATGCCGCGGCTTTCGGTCAGTGGCAGAAGCGCTGGCATAACGCGGTCGCCGCCGCTGCGCCGCTGGTCGTGATCACGCTGATATTCGTGCCAATGCTGACGCTCAGTGGGCTGCTCTCCAACCTCGCGTTTGTCGTCCTGCTGATCAACACCTCTGGCGCGGTAGGGGATGTCTATATCCTGTACCGACTGGCACGGATGCCACGCGGCGCCCTGCTCTATGACATCAGCATCGATACCATGCTGATGTACTTTCCGCTTCACTCATCCGATACAACCCGTTCAGAAAGCAGCCGTTGATGCGTTTTATCCTCGCTTCAAGTTCGCCGCGCCGCCAGCAGATGATCGCTTCACTTGGCATTGAGTTCGAGATCATCAAACCGGAAATCGACGAAACGCAGCACGCGGGTGAAGATCCGCTGGCATATGTGCGGCGTCTGAGTACCGAGAAAGCCGCTGTCGTCGCTCAACAATTGAATCAGACCGATCTGCCAGCCAGCCAGCCAGCCAGCACCGTGATTCTGGCAGCCGATACGATCGTGCTCGCGGCGGACACGATCGGGAGTGTCGAAGGTGAAGCTGGCGCACGTCAGATCCTCGGAAAGCCTGCCGATGACGACGAAGCCCGCGCTATCCTGCGTCAGCTTCGGGATCACCCGCACGAGGTCTATACCGCGTTTCGGCTGCTGAAGCTGACAGCCGATCAGACGTCAGGGGAAACGCGTACTGAGGCGTATGACGATCTGGTGAAAACCACTGTCACCATGCGCCCCTACAGCGATGCGGAAATTGATGCATATATCGCCAGTGGTGATCCCTTCGACAAGGCTGGCGGCTACGCGATTCAGAACCCGGACTTTCATCCGGTGCAGGCTATTGACGGCTGTTATCACAATGTGGTCGGTCTGCCGCTGTGCGCGGTCAAACGCGGGCTGGCAGCACTCGGATGGCCGGGGATCATCGCACCCGCTGGCTGTGATTGTCCGCGATATGAGGCGGTGGTTTAGTCAGGCAGTGGATGTCCTGATGTGCCTGTTGAGAGAAAGTCACCTTCTGGCAGGATTGGCGCGGTTGCGCTGTACCAGATCGACAATGCGGTCGTGGCTGGCGAAGAGCACCAGTGTATCGCCACCGCGCACCATCAGCTCGCGGCTTGGATGCACATCGACCCGCTCGTCACTGCCTTCGCGATAGAAGACCGGCTTTGTGTCGGATTCAGGGGCACCCGCATCGGATGGCGCGTACAGCACGATATCAATGTCGTACTTCTCCTGAAGCACGCCGACGGTATGGCCGTCCAGCAGCGATCCGGGGGCGACTTCCAGCCGGATCATACTGTATTCCCGGCCATGTACGTTGATGGTCTGCGTGATCTCCAGCCCGACTGCTGAGGCCGCGAAGACTGGTGCCGCCAGATCGGAGGCGCTGAGCACGACATTGACGCCCATAAACTGCTGGATCTGGCGCGAGAAGCGTGAATCCCAAATGCGGGCGACGATGCGGATTTCGGGTTTCATATCGCGTACTGCCATGATCGTCTCCAGATTGAGGTAATCTTCAGAGGTGCAGACGACGAATGCATCCGCGTATGGCAGGCCAGCCTTTTCGAGAATGAGTTCATCACGGGCATCGCCGACAATCAGCGGGATGTTCAGGCGCTTCAGTTCCTCATCCAGTTCTTCTGTGGGGTGCAGGTCGATCACGACCAGGTCAAATCCCAGATTTGCCAGTGTGCGTGCCACCCGCATCCCGACGTGCCCGGCTCCCATCACGATGATATGATTGCGATACGTCGAAGCCACTGCTTCCTCCCATGCACTGCGCCGTTCCTTGCGATTGAAAAACAGCCGGACGAAATCCACCACACCACGCCCCGCGACATACAGCGCGATGGCTGGCATGACGTACCAGAAGATGATCAGATAGGGTTCGTTGGGGACATCGGTTGGGGCTTCCAGCACCATCAGCGCCAGCATGTAATACGGCATATCGAAGTGCGGCGGCTGTACGTGCCCGGCTGTGCCTAATAATTCCCGGTAGAGAAATCCGCCGCCCAAGACGGCCAGATGAAAAACCAGCAATGGGATACGAAATTCCTGTAACAGCGCCATCGAATCGCGGCGGATGGCGCGCATCAGGCGGATCGCACGGCTGGCGGGCTTTCGTCCGCTGGGAAGCAGAAGGTATGTGGATGGCTGTTGAGACATAAGCAGCTAACTGTGACGATCTTCGATGTACTGGAGCGTGTTGACAAGCTGGCGATTAACGAACGGGTGATTATGACACAGGTTCAGGTATTAAAAAAAGGGGACGAGCCTTTTCGAACTCGTCCCCTGTGCTGCTTACTGCTGACTTGCTGACTTCTGTCTGTTTACTTACGCTTACTCACCACCACCAGATGGCGGCTGTGTCGCCATGACGAACGGTGTACGTGACGGCGTCAAGGTCGCCTGTAAGGTTTTGGTCGGCGTATTGCTCGGCCCGGGTGTACGCGTCTTCGTCGCTGTACGGGTCATTGTGGCCGGTGCTGCCGTGTTCGTCGGGCCGCGTGTCGGTGTAGGCAGGGGTGGATTGGTCGGTAACGGTGTCGGGATATTCACGCCGACGTCACCGCTGCTGCTGCCACCGCTGCCGCCAGTGCCACCGCTGCCCTGACAGGCGATGCGGAAGCGTGTCTGATCGAAGTGATGGCTGCGGGCACCGAATCCGTAGAGTTTTCCACCGAAGCTGTCGAAGTCCAGCCAGATGAACGTCTCACCCTGCGGCAGCGTGGCGTTACCCACCCAGGTCCCCTTCTGATTGTGTATCGTCCGGTTGTTATACGGCGGTGCCAGCCTGGTATTCCCCGGCTTGACGACCGGATTCGCCTGCCACACCAACTGATTGTTGGTATCCAGCAGGGTCTGGCCACCTACCAGTACCTTTGCCAGACCATAACCACCACTGGGTTCACCGGTAATGTCAGGATGCGTCGCATCCGGCCACACCAGATCGAAGCCTGTCAGGATCAGGTCGCGGCCTGCATTATTTCTGATGGTGAATTTTACACCACCAAAATCCGTGAACTCGCTCCAGACCAACTGCACCTGATTGGTCGCCGTCACACAGTTCGGCGTATTGGTCGGGGTCGGCCCAAGGGTTGCGGTTGGCGGCGGATCGGTCGGCTCGCCCACCGGCGGACGCTCAAGGTCGATGGTGCAGCTTATCCCCTTGGGCGATGTCAGCACGAAACGCGCACTGAAATCGTACAGGGTCATATATTCTTCGATCTGTGAAGGACCGTTGAAGAAGATGCCGGACCAGACTGCGCCAGACTGCGCCCCGATGAAGCGGTAGCCGGTCGTGAGCTGGCCGGTGTTGACGCTTGTCGTGCCACCCGACTTTACATTGGAGGCTGGTACGCCGGTCCAGTGCGGGTTATCGTCCAGCGCCATCACACCCATGTACATATTGTTCCACGGTGCTGGGATGTCTTTCCACGAGATCTGGACGGATTGCAGTTCCAATGGCTCTACATTGGCATTGTTGATAAACAACTGGATGGCGTTGAGCTGGAAGGGCGGCGATCCCCAGATTGCATCGATCATCGCGCAGTCAAAGACTGGCGGCGTCTCGCTTGGCGTTACTGTTGGTGTATCCGTTGGGGTGTTGGTTGCAGTCGCGGTCGCTTCTGTCGTATCAGTCGGCGTCACCTGACTGCTGCTGCCACCCTGAGAACCGGTCACCTTCGGATTCGCCAGAATACGCGTCGATTTCGGCGCACGGAACGACTCATTGACGATTGAACGGCGGGCGCGCATCGTCAGGTAGTTGATGTCATCCGGGCGGATGGGCGTAATCAGCGGATGGTTGAAGGTAACGGCAATCGTCACACGGTCACCGGGGCTGCCAGAGTCCAGCCAGCGGAGGCCAGCGTGATTCAGCGCAGTCGATGCACCGCCGCCGAGCGGCGCTGGCGGGATTTCATTGAGCAGACAGTACGGCATCGGATATTCTTCTGGCAAATCCGCTGCGGGGATGCCTGTCAGGTCGCTGTTCGAGCGCACTGTGATGAAGCGGCTGCCGGTGACACTGGGATGGATGGTGGGGTTGTCACGGGCCACCGGGTCGAGCAGGCCGCGAGAACTGCAGATCGTCACGTTGAACCAGCCTCGGATGTCTTCACGCGGCATGGGGTTCAGCCAGTATGAATACAGCAGTTCCCTCACACCGGCTGCGTTCAGCTTTTCGAAGTAGTGATCTTCGCTGTTCGGCAGACGTTCTGCACCCAGCGCATTGACCGCTTCGCGTGCCTCATACATGACCGAGATAAGGCGCAGGATGTCTTTTCGATACTGAAGGTGGTCTTCCTGTGTCGGGTCACAGTCGGTGCCGTCATACCAGGTCGCGAACAGACCATCGACTCCGGTATAAGTCTGGACTCCGTTGACCAGGGCCACCGCGCCGAGGTCATCATTGCTGAGAGCACCCGGCTCATTGAAGACGTTGGTGTCGCACGGGATGATAGCGTTCAGGACGGTGAGGTCCTTTGGTGCACCCACCGGTATGGTGACATCGAAGATGTCGTAATTGACCTGACCCGTGCTGTTATAACGTGCAGCGGCGCGTGCGGAATTCTGTAACGTCACCCATGACTGGAACATGCGTCCAAACTCGATGATCATGAAGATCAGGAGCAGCAGGAACGGCAGCATGAGTGCAAATTCCACTAACGACTGGCCTTTGCGCCCCTTGCCCGATTTCCCACGGCGTTTCATGGGAGGAGAGGCAGGAGGTTGTGGCGGATGAGAAAGCGTTGTTGTTTCCATAGGCGGACCCTGTGTGCTTCTTCCTTGTAACATTGCCGGGGGCTGATCTGCTATCAGATTTTCCATTGGGTTTCGCCCCCGGCAACATGCTTCATGAACGAAAATTGATTGACTGAGCTGCTCTCCACCACGGATCGCCCGCAGTCAGTGTCTGTCAGACCGCGGTCTGGCATCAACCTGTCAGACGGGTAAACATACGCGATGCGATATCGTCGAACACCAGTTCAAGCTGTTCCTGATTCGGCGCATTGTAGTAGTTACCGCAGTTCTCACGCGGCGGCAGCGGTGCATAGGTCCCGGCGGGATCTGTCTGACGCTCACACGGACCGCGAACGCCATAGTCCTGTACCGAGTTATCGTCAATACCGTTATCCAGCCAGTCCTGCTGATAGTCGGTATCGATCTGGAAGTTATCGCCGACATCCGCGATGTAGCGCAGCAGTTCTTCACCCAGATAGTCCGGGACATTGGCCGCCTGCGAACCGGGGATGTAACCTGGCTGGCTGGGGTCGCCTGTGGAACCGTTTTCGAAGTTCAGACCGAAGCCGATGGTAAAGATGGTCGGAAGCTGTTCATCACCGGAGCCGCGAGAGAGCGCGATGTAGTCCGCCCAGTCACGGGCATAGTCATCGACATCATACATGGGATCGAAGTGCGAGTTCCCGACCTGCTCACCGTAGTAATTCCATTCCCCGATGTCAAGGTCATAGACATTGCCTCGGTCGAGGTTGTAAGAATCTCTGGTTTCACCGGGCTGCAGGGTTGGAGTACAGTCATAATCCTCATCTTTCGCACCGGGGCTGAAACCGGGCTGAAGGGTAGCGGCAGCGCCTTCGCAGGACTTACCGACTTCCTCGCGCAGTTCCTCTGCTTTATCCGGCGGTATCGCAAAGTGACGCGAACGCGGGTCTTCATCCGAGCAGAAGGGGAAGCGAGCTACGTCATTCGGGTTAGGATACCTGCGCGTCAGACTGCTGCGGGTTCCCGGAGTGCCGAAAGGACAAACACCGAAGGCTCCATATTCTGCGCGGCGGGTGTCCTGGTCAGTCCCGTAGCGGATGTTATCGACAAAACCGCCCCAGTCTTCCCATTTTGTTTTATCACTGCCATGATCGGCATACACACTCGGCTCAGTGTAAATACCGTCGGAATTCACAAAGCTGCCATCGCGCAGTTTGCGACCGTTCTGGCGTGCCGGGTCGCTGCCACCAGCGGCACCGTCGCCCAGCAGCACCATCACCCACACGGTACCGGTACGGCGCGTGGTCAGCGGGTCGAGCAGCGCGCTGCTTCCGGCACGCAGGGCCGCGCCAATGTTGGTATTACGGCACGACGCCCACAGCTCGTAGCTGTTACGTTCATCGATCCCGGCACCAGCCCACGGGCCAGAAGTCGTGCTGGGAAGCATAATACGAACCAATCCCGGCAAGGCATTACCAAGCTGAGCGTAATCTCCACGCTCCCAAAGTGAATAGCGGCTGCGGAAGTAGTCCAGTGAGCCGTTCTGAAGGGGGCAGTGGTCACGTACCGGATAGGTATTCAGTGGCACATTGCCAGTGGTATTCCATTCGGCTTCAGGAACCGTAAGGCGGGTTTCCTGATAGTTGATGCGCTTGGATTCACCATCTTCATTCATACCGTCCGCAAAGGCTTCCCAGCCACCGTCTTCCTTCCAGACATACGAGTTCGGCTCGGCACGCACACCCAGATAGGTATTCAGGGTGTTCACAGCCCGGCATTTGGACTCGATCATGTGTGTCAGCGTGGTACGGCCAGCCGTGAGTGTCTCATCATCCGGGCATGGCGTCGTTGTTGCGCCAGCGCTGCCGTCGGGATCGATCAGGAAGGCCGATTTGTCGAAAGTCACGAAGGCGACACGATCACCACGGGCGAAATCGACGCGCTCAAGGAACTGACGGGTGGCATCGCGTGCCTGTTTGAACGGCTGGCAGATCAGGTCGTTAAAGCGGAAGTCACCTGAATTATCAACCGCAGCTCCATTCATCGAGCTTAGATTGAAATCCTCATCGACCTGCCCATTATTCGTGGGATCATTACAGCAGCCGTAGAAGTCATAGGTAGGCACGAAGCCGTCCCATGTGTCCCCGGTCCAGTTCGCTCCTAGGTTAGTATAAAGCTGCTTGACTTCCGGACGGACCGGTACACGGGTGGAATACGGCCAGAAGCGTACACGGCACAGTGAACGCGGCTGCTGCTGACCGGTCGTACCGGTAAAATTGAACATCTGGACCGGGTAGTCTTTATCAGCACTGGCGTGATTATCGCCATCGGCATACTGAAGACGGCGGGAGATCGTTTCATGCGTACTATCGATGACGACATCATCCCACAGCCGCTGGATACTCAACCGGTCCACAGCAGGGTCTGGCAGCCAGCTCACATCCCCGTCATTGATCGGGTCGGTCCCATTGAGCTGATCCATGTATTCACGCTGGAATACTGTCCCATTTTCGCTTGTTGCCCACGTCACAGTATCTCCGGCGTTTGGACCGCCGCTGCCATTTGTATCTATCCATATAGGATCTGCAAGACCGCCCAACCGAGGGGGGACGTACACCTTGCCGTAGCCGATCTCGGCCCATTCCTCATAGGTTGTATCGAACAGCATCGACTCCGATACGTCCATCATGATCACCACGTCCAGCACCGCTGTCTCCGAGACGGCGACCGCTGTGAGCTGGATATCACTGAAGCCCAGCAGCCGCATGAAGATCGTCGGGGACATGATGGTGGCTGTCACGCGGACCAGCTTGCGCTGATCGGGTGGACAGAGGCCCTGATCACCTGGGCTGGTCTGGCAGGTTTCGACATGCACATCCAGCGGGTTCAGGCCGTGGAACTCGATAAACTGCCGTGCCGCGAGTCCGACTTCGCCGAAAGACCGGTCGGAGCGCATCTGACCGGCAGCGGCAATCGCGGCAGCATCGACCGCGCGGCTGAGCGTGCTGTAGCGCACGAACATCAGCGACACATCGGTCACAATGCCGACAAATGCCAGCAGTGCCACGAATCCCAGCGCCAGCAGGATCACTGCCTGACCGGATTCGCTTTTGCGTGCAAAGCCGGGGAGCATCCGCCTCACTGTTTTCGATAAAAACAATCGCTTCATATATACAGCATCCTCTACCTGAACAGCGCCGGTGTATCCGGTGCTGTAACGGTCCTCTTCCTCAGATTAGTTGTTTGACAGCTTGTATACGATATTCGGCTCGGCAGCGGGGGCAGGGAACGCCGCCCAGACATGAATCACACGGTCTGCTCCGCCGGGCATCCAGCCAGAGAACAGGTCGTAGGCCTCATAAAGCCGCATTCTGGCGGTTCCCAGCAGCAGTGTGTGTTCCCAGAAGACTTCGACCAGTACCAATCCCTGACTTGGCAGGTGACCACGACGACGGGCCTCGTCGTCTGGGGTTGGCGCGTTCTGGATGAATTCTGGCAGATTCACGAGAGCCTCTACTTCAGGCAGCGAGAATTCAGAACCGTAGCAATTTGCACCGTAACCAGCCACCGGGTCGATGATGTGCTGGCCGGTATAAGCCCATCCGCGCTGGTTTTCGTTACCTGCGTCCGCCCATCCCTGAAAACTGAGGAACGCACCGGTATCCGGGTCATTCACTTCGACTGCCAGTTCGTAAGGCAGGCGGATCACCTTGCCGGTTGCGGTCACAATGGGGTCGAAATCGACCGTTCCATTATTGACAATGTAATCGAAGGGGTCACGGCCTTCCTGATTATTCGCGCCGTTGACGCACTCATTCGCGTTATAGGGCCAGCGTCCGACCACAATCACCTGATCGCCGGGTGGATAATCAAGGTTACTGCGGGCGTTGATGTCGAAGTCAAAGCGTCTTGGCTCTTCGGAGGTGGCTGTCGCAGGGTTGATCGCATTGGGGTTGCCGTTGCTCACACGCTGGATCGAGAACACCGAGATCACGATGTCGTCCTTGGGACGATTGTCATCGGCTTCGTCGTTATAATCGTTGCTGATGCGCATCGAGAGGGGGTCAAGCGATTCCAGAACGGTACACAGGATCAGGTTATAGAAACCGTAGTCCTGAATATTGGTGATGCCATCACAGCGGGGGCTGGTAGGGCTGGTAAAGCCGCGCAGCCTATTACGGGGATCATCCGCATCGAAACCGGCATCGAGTGGTGATGCCAGTTTGGGATAGGCACCATTGGCCGCGGCGACACGGGGTGCATATGAAGAGTCCGTGTTGAACAGCAGCGGAGAGTTGTCGTCATTCAAAAATGGCCCACGCCGCGCCCCGACTTTGGCCGCTTCCAGCAGATTGATATAGTTATTGGCATACCAGCCGATCTCGACGATCCCGGCGACCAATACAATCAGCACCGGGATAATAAAGGCCATCTCGATCAGGCTCTGGCCGCGCGGCGTCTTCCCTTCGCTGGCTGGACGTGCGGCTGGCACACCGTCAAGGATGTCGATCACATGCTTCAACAGTGTCTGTCTGGGCTGCACATCCGCTGGTGTCGGCCCTGCTTTCTGTGGCATCTGTGGTGTCAATTCTTCCAGGGTATGCATAAAATATTCCTAGAGTCCCTTGATCGGCTTACGTCAGTGGTGCTGATCCTGTTAAGTCTGACGTTCTAAAAAAATCGATTCCTGCTGGCATTTTCGATAATACCACAACGGTGATTTCAGACTTGTATGGGAAATGATAAAATTTGTTCACGTCTCTGACATCCAGTCGCAAACAGTCCTAAAGTACCAGTGCAGCTAACACAGTCCTCACCAACGGCCTGATGACGATAGTCAATGGGCTTGCTAATGGGCTTGCTCACAGGCGAGGTCAGGTGCTGGTCATCAGGCTGGGTGTGATTGAGTGGTCGAATGGTCAGAGCGTCTCATCAGATGGGTTCAGGAGCAGACAGTCCCCAACATGCACGATATGCCAAGCACGCAAGATATACAGAACAGCACTTCCGTAAACGCCTCGCCCGCATCGGATACCCGGGAGTCTCATCAGCGCGACCTTCGCAGCGGCGGTATTGCCATTCTCGATTTCGGCTCGCAGTACACACAGTTGATTGCACGGCGTGTGCGCGAACTCGGTGTGTATGCAGAGGTGTTCCCATACGATATTGCGGAAGATCGCCTGATGACCCATCAGCCGAGGGGCTTCATCTTCTCCGGCGGCCCCAACAGCATCTACGATGCCAATTCTCCCCGCATCCCCGATTATCTGCTGAGCACGGATGCACCGCTGCTCGGCATCTGCTATGGGATGCAGGCCATGACATATCAGTTAGGGGGCCGTGTGGCGGAATCGTCCGCCCGCGAGTACGGCAGTGCAGATCTGATGCATAATGCTGATGTCGTGCTGTTCAGTGATGTCCCGCAGCGCTCCAGTGTCTGGATGTCGCATGGAGATCGCATCGAAGCGCCTCCCCCCGGCTTTATCCCACTGGCCGCATCGGATCATTCGCCTTATGCCGCGATGGGCGATGTGGAGCGCGGCTGGTACGGTGTGCAGTTCCACCCGGAAGTGGTGCATACACAGTACGGCCAGATTCTGCTGCGCAACTTCATCTTTGAGATCTGCCAGTGCGAACCCAAGTGGACCATGCGTGCCTTCATCGATGACACCGTAAATGCCATCCGTGAGCAGGTGGGCAGTGGAAGCGTGCTGCTGGCGCTCTCCGGCGGGGTGGACTCCGCTGTGGCGGGAGCGCTGATTCACCGTGCGATCGGCGATCAGCTTCAGAATGTGTTCGTCAATACCGGGATGATGCGCAAGGGTGAACCAGAACAGGTCGTGCGCGTCTTCCGTGACGAACGTGGGATGGCGCTGACTGCCATCGATGCGACCGAACATTTCCTCAGCCATCTGGAAGGCGTCACTGACCCCGAAGTGAAGCGCAAGACGATTGGCCGCCTCTTTATCGATACCTTCAGCGACTTCGCCCGTGAACGTCAGGATGCGGGCATCGAATTTCTGGCACAGGGGACGATCTATCCTGATGTAATCGAGAGCGCCGCCGGACATCACAGCGCCAAGACCATCAAGAGCCATCATAACGTCGGCGGCCTGCCGGATGATCTGCACTTCAAGCTGGTGGAGCCGCTGCGGGACCTGTTCAAGGATGAAGTGCGGCGCGTGGGTGAGGAACTCGGCCTGCCCGATAGCATCGTCTGGCGTCAGCCGTTCCCCGGCCCCGGTCTCGCTATCCGCTGTCCCGGCGAGATCACATGGGCACGGCTGGAGACCTTGCGTGAGGCCGACTCCATCCTGCTGGAAGAACTGGAAAACGCGGGTCTGCTGCGCTATACCGAGGGCGGCGGGACGGCGCAGTGCTTCGCCGTGCTGCTGCCGGTTAAAAGCGTCGGTGTGATGGGCGACAACCGTACCTATGAGGAAGTGATCGCGCTCCGTGCTGTCACCACCGATGACTTCATGACCGCCGACTGGGCACGCCTCGATTACGAGCTGCTGGCACGCATCAGCCGGCGGATTGTCAATGAGGTCAAGGGTGTCAACCGCGTGCTGTATGACATCACCAGCAAGCCACCTGCCACCATCGAGTGGGAGTAGTAGTGCTATTCGGGAGTGATCCCCATCGTGAACCCATAAACTTTCAGCCACAAAGTCCTGACGATGGCCGGAGAACCAGCCATCGTCAGCTACCATGACAGACAGCACATTTACTCAGTCAGTATCCAGACAAGCGGTGCCCACAGGGTCTGTATGACATTGGCCAGATCATCCGGGGCAGGTAGCTGTGTGCTGCTATCTTCCCGGTAAATCATCAGATCATACGAGACCGCCTGACCATCCGGAGAAATAGCGGCCTCGTTCCATCTCGAAGACGGCAGGTCCAGCACCTCGCCATCCGCATCATAGATCATCAGAGAGCCTTCCTCATCATAGCTCAGATGCATCCCCTCCCCCGGTGTGAAGACACTATAAGCACTCGGTGCCTCTACAGGGCTGGCCTCACCCGTCAGTACATCGGTCATTTCCCATATGCCGTCGTTGTACAGTGTAACCAGCACATCGCGATCATGGTGCTGGCTAAAGACCTGACGCTGTGGACGGTGATCAGGAGAAGTTTCAAGCGTGAACGCATTGAGCAGTGTGCCATCCGGCGCATAGACCAGATAGCCGAAGCTGAACTCGAACTGCTCGGTATCGGGCTTAAGGCCAAGGTTCGTCACCACGATTCCACTTTCTGTCCACGTTCCCTGCGGAATAGCGCCCTGACCGGGTTCCGGCGACAGATCATCGACTGGATTTTCGGTGGCGCCAGTGGCGAGGTCATAAATCATCAGCCGCAGCCGGCCATGGTCGTCCAGGGGATAATCATGCTCCACCCATGCGAGGTACATTCCATCCGGAGACCAGAACGGCTGTGAGCGGATAATCGCCTTGTCGTTATCGGTCAGAAAGGCGGCGTCCGGCGGCTGATCGGCGACACGGTAACCGTCGCCGGTGACGGTATCCATCACCCAGATATTGCCGGGGCCTTTGCCACCGCCGAATCCACCTGTCCGGTTGATCGCATCGACTGTGACACGGGCATACGAATGGTAGGCGACCAGACGTCCATCCGGAGACAGGGCCAGTTCGTCATTCCAGCCCCATGTAGAAAGCCGTGTCACTGCTGTATCACCTTCATGCCAGGTGTAGATATCCTCACCACCGTTTTCCCCATACACCTGTAAATTGAGCACGATTGGCAGGGTAGGGATCGCATCCTGCGCCTGTGATACAGGCACCAGTGTCAGCAGCAGACTGACTGACAGCAACACCCATGCTAAAACGGCTGTGGCAATCCGTTTCACAAAACAAATGTTCATCGGGCAACCTCCATTGTTTCCACCGCAGCTATATTCTCATCATACAGACAAACATCATTCAGGATCTGATCTTTGTCGGCCTGAAGGTCAACGTTTGCCCTACGATCTGCCTGTTCGAACGTGTCAGTCTCAAAATCCTGCTTGAGTCCTCTCCCTCAATACATTCCCTCCCATAGACATCAGCGTGTGAAAATTCAGACAAGCCGCCGGGGTTGTCTGAATTTCTTCGTTAGACTCGTAAATTTTCTTTGATAACTTTTATTAAGTGTTTTAGAGTATGCATGGGTAGTACTCATGTACCGGTTAACGTCGATATTACATCGCCCATAAAACGCTCCATATGCACATAAACAGGCGGTGTTATCCCTCAGTGAACCTTATCACATGCGTATTTTAACCTTCCGTAATACTGCCAGGCCTGTGCAGACACTGCGGTTTTAAACGCCTCGGCACCTGCTTCCATCGATTGAATGATTGAAGTACGGGCCTGTTCGATCAGGCAGGCCAGATACGCTCTGAATACGATAAATGGAGTCTTTCGCTATGGTTCGTCGTCTTCTCTGCTGGTTTTCCGGTATCACGCTGACACTTCTGCTGGGGCTGGTGCTTCAGGCCCAGCCCGTTACCTTTGCATCGGACAACGAACCACGAGCCGAACAGTATGTCTGGAAAACGCTCAAAACCGGCGCGGGCGGCTGGATCACCGGCATCGACATCAGTGCAGATGGCAGCGTGGTTGTCAGCCGCACCGATGTGGGTGGCGCTTATCTGTGGAACGAAGCCAGTAAGTCATGGACGCAGATCGTCACTGCCGACTCCATGCCGGATGAAAGCTATCGCGGGTTTGGTGGGGTTCTCAGCATCGTCACCGCACCGAGCAAACCGCAGCGGCTGTATATGGCCTTCAACGGCAGCGTCTACCGCAGCAACGATGCCGGAGGTACGTGGTCCAAAACCGCACTGACTGGCCTCAGCTTTAACGCGAACGCCCATTATCGTCAGCAGGGGGAACGGCTGGCGGTTCATCCCACGGACCCTAACACGGTGTACTTCGGCTCACCGGATTTCACCACCCCGCAGCACGGTCTGTATCGGACCACCGACGGCGGCACATCATGGCATCCGATTGATCTCGGTATCAATGCCGCCAATATCAATATCGGCAATATCGACTTTGACAACGAAGGCCGTGCCTATGTCACCGTGGACGGTTACGGCGTGTATCGGGCGAATTCGGCGGGTGTCTTCAAGCACATCTCCAAGAGTGATGAGACTCCCAACGCCCCCGACTGGGGGATTTATCAGCATATGGATCTCTCGAACGATGGGACAGCCTATTTTGTGCTGAATAAGCCGTACACTCCCGGCGATCCGGCTGATCCTCTCACGTCATCGGAGTTGTGGCGCTATCGCGATAATACATGGACGAAGCTGAATCCGCCGACACCTTACGGCGGCGGCTTCAGCACGATCGCGGTCTCACCGGGGGATTCGAAGTTCGTGCTGGCCTTTTCGTTTGGAGGTAAGCCTTACCGTTCGTATACCAGCGGGGATGCGTGGGACGGATGGGACTCGCTCAACGCGAAGCTGGGCATGAATGCCGACATCCCGTGGTTTGATACGCTGCCGAAAGGACTACCGCAGGGCTGGATCTCGGTCAGCAACATTATCTTCGACCCGGTCGTCCCGAACCGACTGTGGATGGGTGAAGGCACAGGCGCATGGCGCACCGGGGACATCTTCGATAACGAGATCGAATGGACCTCGATCAGCAGGGGGATCGAAGAACTGGTCACGAATGATGTCGTCGCGCCGCTGGGGGGCAAGGTCGTCACCGCACACTGGGACTGGGGATCGTTCTATCACGATAATGTCGATGCCTACCCGACCATGCAAAGCACTTATGGCCGCTTCAACTCGACATGGGATCTGGATTACGCTGGCGGGACGCCGTCCTTCCTTGTCAGCACGATCAGCGATCAGCGCTTCTGCTGTTACGATGACGGCAGGTTCAACATGAGCGGCTACTCGTTCGATAACGGCAGAAACTGGACGCGCTTTGCATCGCTGACCAGTAACACCCATCCGGAAGGGCTGGAATTCGGCAATATCGCCGTGGCCGCCAATGACACGCAGAATATGGTCTGGGTGCCGTCCTCTGACCTGACACCGCACTACACCAAGGATCGCGGCGCGACATGGACTCCGATCACGCTGCCCGACCTGCCAGCAGACCAGTCCGGCAGCCATAATGATCCGCACCTCAACCGGCGTGTCATTACAGCGGACCGTGTGCTGCCCAATACCTTCTACTTCTATCACAAGGACAACGGCGTCTATCGCAGCACCGATGGCGGCGTAAGCTGGGTGCGGATGGCGAATGCTGGCGGACAGCAGGGCTGGGCAGTCGGCTTCTATAACGTGATCCTCGAGTCGGTCCCCGGACGCCCCGGCCATCTGTGGATGACGCCCGGGGCGCATACCGGAGCCAGCTATCCGCTGATGCGTTCCAGTGATGGCGGCGATAGCTGGAAGACGATCACCGGCGTGCAGGATGTCACCTCGTTCGGCTTTGGCAAGGCGGCCTCGGCCAATGGGTATCCGGCGATCTATATTCAGGGTGTGGTCAACGGCGCGCACGGCATCTATCGGTCGATCAACGGCGGCGACTCGTGGCTGAAGCTCGCGACCTATCCGCTTGGCAGCTTCGATACGATCAAGGCGATCTCCGGCGATATGAATATCTTCGGACGGGTGTATCTCGGCACGGCGGGTTCTGGCTTTATCTATGGAGATACGACCGGAGACACACCGCCGATTACAGAGACGCCAGCGACCGTGACACCGCCGCCGATCACACCGACACCGGAAGGTGCATACTCCGAGATCCTCGCTAATACGGGCTTCGAGAGCGACATCAACGGCGATAAGATTCCCGATGGCTGGAAGAGTAAGGACAATGAACCCGCGACCAAAAACAAGCTGAAGTGCAAGGCCGGTAAAAGCCACGCGCACGGCGGAATCTGTGCCTATAAATTCAAAGGGAATACCGGTGGCAGCAAATCGAAGCTGGTCTTCACCACCAGCGCGATGGCGCTCACTGACACCGTGACCTATGACTTCAGCGGATACGTCCAGGCTAAAAATCTGACGCCCGCAACGGTGCTCGGTAAGGCCAAGGTGGTCTTTACCAACGGCACCGCCGAGACGATCACGCTCTATCCGCGCATCATCACCAGTGAGTATGTATCCACCCACGCGACTGGGTCTTTCAGCCGTATGGGACGGTCGCTGAAGAAACTCAAAGTGCAGTTCTTCTATTCCGGCGCATCCGGCAAAATGTGGCTGGATGATGTGAGCTTCAAGATCTTCCACGATGCACGCGGGGCGCTGGTTGATCTGCCGTGACTGGCTGGCTGAAATTCTCCTGAATTCAATTATTCATATGATCAGGCTTTCATGGTGTGCCTGTTTTCTTTAGGTCTAGAACAGATTTTCTTGACGATAGCGAAAAAACGTTCTATATTTGAGGGCAGTGTTATCAACCTCACGTGCATCTGAACTCCATGACCTACCTTCTGCAACAGGAGATGCAAATGTCCCAAACGCAACCCGATGGCTATCTTGCACTTCCCTCGTCTGGCACAGGCAAACCGGTGCTGGTCCTTCACGCATGGTGGGGGCTGAATGACACCATCAGGGCCTTCTGTGACCGTCTGGCTGAAGCGGGTTTCGTCGTTTTTGCCCCGGATCTCTATGCAGGCGCTGTCACCGACCAGATCTCCGAAGCTGAAAAGCTGGTTGGCGAGATGAGCAGCAAGGAAGCCCAGACCAACACCGAAATCCTGAACGCGATCGAGTATCTCAGGCAGCAGGCGGGATCGGCGGGCGGTGTTACCGTGATCGGCTTCTCAATGGGAGCGTATTACGCGCTGAGTCTCTCAAACAGCGCACCGGAACATTTCCAGTCTGTAGTGCTCTTTTACGGCACAGGTCCCGCAGATTTCAGCCAGTCGCAAGCCGCCTATCTCGGTCACTTTGCCGAGAATGATGAATTCGAGCCGCTGGAGAATGTACGGGAACTGGAAAATGATCTGAAGCAGGCTGGCCGTCCGGTGACGTTCTATACCTATCCCGGCACGGGTCACTGGTTCTTTGAACCGGATCGCACTGATGTCTATAACGCGGAAGCATCCAGCCTGGCATGGGATCGAACGCTCGATTTCCTGAAGCGCTCTTCCTGATTTGCAGAACTCAGGGTGGGTGCAAACTCGCCCTGAAGCATTTCTGCGGATTTGTTGACAGCACGAAAATTTCCGTGCTACACTGGCGCTTGTGTTCGCGCTCACCCGCGAACCCTCTTCGTTTGGATCTTCTACACAGTGCGAAAGCGAGGTAAGTCGATGAAAGTTCCATATCTGAACATATCGAATACAACCGCTGCGCCGCGCGTATCTGCTAGCCGCTAAACATCCGGTTCGACCTGCTCGATCCTTCACACCCTGTTTTAGCACGATAGCAACCACGTTTTAGCGACGACGCAGTCACGTTTCGGTGGCTGACTAGTCTTGCGTTCTGTCTGCAGAGCTTCTGCGACACGCAACCCTTCTGCCTCCCGCAGCCAGCGGTTTCGATCTCACGATCGACAGTTCAAACTCAACGGTTCTCATCAGCACCATACCCTTGACCAACTGAACCTGCTGCGAGGCAAGACATCTTGAACGCTCTACAACCTTCAATTGACCACGATATGATGCCGGAAGCCGCCGGTGAAATGTCGACTCAGAACCCGTATGCCGATGAACGGCTTCAGGGTACCGTGATCCGCAAAAGCACAGGCGCCTATCATGTCCGCACAGCGGACGGTGAGGTGATCGTCTGCCGTATCTCCAACCGACTGCGTAAAGTGCTGGTCTATCCATCGCGTGATCCATCGTCGCTCGGTTACTTCCGGGTCGTCGATGTCGATGACATCGCAATTATTGATCCGGTGGCGGTCGGTGATGAGGTGGTCTACATCGCCACCAATCCCGGCGAAGGCCAGATCAAGGCGGTGCAGCCGCAGCGTTCGAAGCTCACCCGCCGCGCCGCAGACAGCAAAAGCAGGAGCAAAGGCATCGAGCAGGTGATTGTCGCCAATGCCGATCAGGTCGTGCCAGTAATGGCCGCCACCCAGCCGAAGCCGCAGTGGACGCTGATGGATCGCTATCTGGCAGGCGCAGAGTCCTGCGGGATTCCGGCGGTGATCTGCATCACCAAGTTCGATCTGGTGCAGGGGAAACGTGCGGAACGCGACGTGATGCGCGAGGTGGAAGGCTACCGACGTCTGGGCTACAACGTCGTGCTGACCAGTTCGCAGACCGGCGAAGGACTGGAGACGATGCGCGATGTGCTGAAGGATAAGACCTCGGTCATCATCGGCAAATCAGGCGTCGGCAAATCATCACTGCTGAATGCGCTTCAGCCCGGACTCGGCCTGCGCGTCAACGAGATCAACACCAATTACGGCAAGGGACGGCACACGACGACGCATCTGGAGATGCATCATCTTGACTTCGGTGGGGATGTGGTCGATACGCCCGGCATCAAGATCTATGGTCTGTGGAATGTCGAACCGGACGACATCGGCCTGTTCTATCGTGACTTTCAGCCTTATCTCGGCACGTGCAAGTTCGGAGCAAGCTGCACCCATGATCATGAGCCGGGGTGCGCGATCAAACAGGCAGTGGAACGCGGTGAGATCAGCGAACGCCGTTACGAAAGTTACCTCTACGTGCGCCAGTACTACGATCAGGAAGACAAGTAACCCAACGATGACCGCTGCACCGATCACAAACGACTTTCACACGCTGGACTACGCCGCACAGCTTGCACGCTGGGATGCGCTGGCGTCACGGACACTGGCGCATTTCGGCCTGCCGGACGCGACCTATACGCTGGTCAGCTACACCAACAACGCGATCTATCGGGTCGATACGGGCAGCCAGACATTTGCACTGCGCCTGCACCGTCCCGGCCTGAAGTCACGTACTCGTATTGAGTCGGAACTGATGTGGCTGCGGCATCTGAATGAAAGCAGTGATCTGTCTGTACCGTCACCTGTCACGCCGCTGTACACCGGCCAGCTTGAAGGCGCTGAGCAGCCGGTGTATGCGGTCCTGTTCCGCTGGCTGGAAGGCGAGTCCCGCGAGAGTGATGCCCTGACACCGGCGGACTTCGAGCGCATCGGCGGGTTTATCGCACGGCTGCATGAGCACAGCCGCCGCTTCACACCGCCTGCGGGCTTCGACCGGCCAGCACTCGACTTCGAGGGACTGTTCGGCAGCCGGTCTCCGTATCAGCCAGGGCCGGAAGGTGAAGCGCTGATGACATCAGAACAGCGCGGCGTGATCGCTGCGGCAGCGGATCGCATCCGGGAAGTCATGACTGGGCTGGATGCACAGCGTCCGCACAGCTTTGGGCTGATCCATGCTGATCTGATCGCAAAAAATCTGCTGTGGCGGCAGGAAGTGATAGGAACATCAACCGTCGCCGCACTCGACTTCGATGACTGCGCATTTGGCTACTATCTGTATGATCTCGCGCCGCTGCTGCTGTATTCCAAACATGAACCGGATTATCCCGAAAGGCGTAATGCATTATGGAGCGGATACACCCGTCATACTGACTCTATCGACACCGACTTTGAAACACTTGAGGCGCTGGTCGCAGCGCGGCACATCGCATCCATCCGCTGGATTGCCGGAAATCTCAGCAATCCCGCGATTCGTGATCGTGCGCCGGAGATCATCAGGGTGCGAACAGACGCATTGAAGCGTTTTGTGACCACGGGCCAGCTTTAATATCAACAACACTGTATTAAAAGACACCATCTGACGAGGCTTATGTTTACAATCCTGCCACGCACCTTTCAGTTTACCGTGACCGACGAACCAGACAGTGATTACCTGAAGTACCTTCAGCGCCGCCTGCAGGACCCGATGGCTGTGTCTGCCATGCATGCTGCTGATACTGAAGATCACACCGAAGCACGTCTGGATATCAGCCTGGATAACGCCGACGGTGATGTCATCGCCGGAATCGCCGCCTATACCACCGACACCCAGCTTGTGATTGAGCTGATCTGGGTTCATGAAGCCCTGCGCCATCAGGGGATCGGACAGCACCTGATCCGCATGGCGGAAGCGGAAGCGCTGGTGCGCGGCTGCACTTCGGTCTATGTGTCGTATGCCTCGTGCACTGACTTCTATCAGAGACAGGGCTACAGTGTGATCGCCCGACTGACGCACTTTCCGTCCGGCAGGCCCTTCTACCGCCTGCAAAAACCGCTGGTCGAACTGGCCGCGCAGACGACAGACTCCACCGCATCGGATGCCGACTGCTGCCAGCGCGATACCTGCGGTCGCACCGCCTGCGGACAGGTTGCCAACTAACTCTCACAATCATTCGCTTCAGGAGAAGCCATTCGTTTGAACACCAACGCAGACATCACCTCCCATCAGCAGCGCGAAGCGCATCGCGCATGGCTGATGTTCAGCATCCTGAGTTCCATCGGTTTCACGATGGTCTTTACCGTCAATATGCTCTATCAGGCTCGCACCGTTGGCCTGAATCCTTTCCAGCTTGTGCTGGTGGGCACCGTGCTCGAAATCAGCTATTTCCTGTTCGAGATCCCGACCGGCGTCATTGCTGATGTGTACAGCCGCCGCCTGTCGCTCATCATCGGATCGCTGATGATGGGTGTCGGGTTCATCGTCGAAGGTCTGATCCCGACCTTCGGCGGTGTGCTGCTGTGTCAGGTGATCTGGGGCATTGGTGCGACGTTTCACAGTGGGGCCGGGGATGCATGGCTGGCGGATGAAATCGGCGAGCAGAATATGGGAAAAGCCATGCTGCGTGCCGATCAGATCGCCAAAATTGCCGCGTTCTTCACCATTATCGCCAGTGTCGCGCTGTCACTGGTCAATATCCAGGTGGCGGTCGTCATCGGCGGTGCCGTGCATGTGCTGAACGGGTTGTATCTGATCTTCCGCATGCCGGAGCGCGGATTCAGGCCTGCGCCACGTGAGGAACGTCAGACGTGGAAGACTATGACCGGCACCTTCCGCAGTGGGGCACGGGTCATCCGGACTTCGCCCGTGCTGATGATGCTGGTTGCCATCACCCTGCTGTTTGGTGCATTCAGTGAAAGCTATGACCGCCTCTGGACACCGCACCTGCTCGATAACATCACCTTCCCGCTGATCGGTGGCATCATGCTGCCGGAAGTGATCTGGTTCGGACTGCTGAGCATGGTCGGGCTGCTGTTCGGCGCGGTCTTCACCGAAGGCATCCGCCGGACAGTGCAGACCGACTCCGCCGCGCACATCGCACGGGCACTGCGTATCCTGACGATTGTGCTTGCGGCAGGTGTGCTGGTGTTCGCGCTCAGCAGCAGCTTCTGGCTGGCCGCCGCCGCCATGTTCCTGATCGGGGCAGTACGCGGAGTCTATGGTCCGCTGCATACAACATGGATCAATCAGGGGCTGGACCCGTCGCTGCGTGCGACGGTTGTCAGCACGATTTCGCAGGCAGACGCTGTCGGACAGATCGGCGGCGGTCCGGCTATCGGCTGGGTGGGTACAGTCTTCGGCCTGCGGATCGCGCTCAGTGTTGGCGCACTCCTGCTGCCACCCACCCTGCTGCTGCTCACACGTTCCGCACGCCGTCAGATAAGCATCGAAACGGCTGGTGCTGTCCCGCTTGTGCTGGATGGGGCGGAAGCTGTCGAAATCGGTGCTGTCAACAGCTAAAAGCCAGCAGTAATTCAGCAATAATCAGAAACGGCGCGAGAGACATCCCGCGCCGTAGTGGTTATCTTATCTACTGCACACTTCGATCTATCCGGTGAAAATTTCCTTCACCGCGACGCTAAAGCCCGCCAGTACATCGCCACCGTCGATTACATCATCGATGCCGAGCTTTTGCATCGTTTGTCCCGGCACATAGACTTCGACTTCCTGCGTTTCAGGATATACCACCCACACCACGACTCCAGCATCCAGATAATTCAGCACCTTCGCCCTCAGGCGGCGCTCAGTCGTCGTCGTGGTATTCGTCTCAACTTCAACGGCCAGATCCGGCGGAACCGGGTGATAACCCTGCCGCACCGGTTCAGGGCTTCTCGCTTTTAAAAGGAAGGCGACATCCGGCGCATCGCGATCTCCGCCGATGATAAAACCGCCAGCCTCACCACTGACATAGCCTTCAATCCCCTGCTGACGGATGAACTGCTGAATGAAGAATGCGATAAGCTGGGCGATCACTGATGCATAGTGATTGGACGGCACTTTTTCAACAATCTCCCCGCTGATCAGTTCAAACAGCAGATCCGCATTCTCTGGAAGCGTTATATACGCTTCAAAGTCCTGAACGGTGTGTTTAGGTTGAATGACCATTGTTTAGTCCCTATCCTGCTCCTTGTAAATTGTAACATACGCTGCATCTGATGGTGGCTGGAAGCTGCGTAAGGCGAAATGCAAGTGGGATTTCACGAGAGGCATGTACAGAACAAAGTTTGTAAAAAGTAAAAATCAGGATGCATTTGAAGCTCACCTGATTGACAACTTTCAGTCATGGTCTATGATATAAACTAGTTTATATTTTCAATGGAGTTTCAATATGGCTGACAACAATCTACAGACTCTGATCCGCAGGACACTCAGCTATGAATTCACTGACGGCATTCGTGATTTCCATCACGCATTCTGGATACTCATCACAGGCATTTACGCATGGATTGCCCTCGATTTACCCTCCATCTGGCTGCCGTTTGCCGAATTCGCAAAATCGCAGGGGCTGTTAGTCACACTCTTCATCACATTTGTTTTACCGATTGGACTCCCGCTGATTGTCTCGCAGATCGGGTTGCATCTGATCAATGAGTATGTACGTCGTCCGTGGCTGTGGAGGAATACGGGTTTCATCAGGCCAAAATCATGGATACTGCCACCGAATGTGATCCTCATATCATTAGGGATTACATTCGGGACGTTTGTCGCAGGTATCCTGCTGGCAATACAGTTCAGCGATGCATCCCTGATCCTGAAGGGAATGTATGCAGGGGTGGGGTTCGGTTGTGTATGCATGTATGCAGCAGCCTATGTGATACTTCAGCTTCCGCGTTACCGTCTCGTGAGCCTGATCGGGGCGGCTGGCACCCTTATTGTCCTGGTGTTTCCGCTGCGTGTGGGGCTGGTCCCGCTCATCTTCAGCCTTTTCTGGGTGGCCGTCCTTGTCATCAGCGGTTTGTATGGTGTCATGCAGGTTGCTGAAGAGCAGAAGAGGCTTGCAGATGCAGCGTGAAGTTCAGGATATCACAACCATCGACCGTATCATTCACGAACCCGCACGTCTGGCGATTATCGCGGTTTTATCAAGCTGTGAAAGCGCGGATTTCAAAGCGTTGCTCCATCTTACAGGTCTGACCAAGGGAAACTTATCAGCACAATTGCAAAAACTGGAAGAGGCACAGTACATCACTATCACCAAGAGCTTTAAGGAGCGTTATCAGCACACGGAATGCACCCTTACCGCCGCAGGACGACAGGCATTCCGTGAGTACTGGCAGCGTTATAAGGCACTGGGTCGTGCCATCGACATTGAATAACAAAACCAAAAACGGCGCGGAAGACATCCCGCGCCGTTTTGATTCTCAGTTGAAAGTATAGCTTACGCGTTAGGGGCGACCAGCTTGACGAAATGCTCTTCCGGATGGCGCAGCAGATCGTACAGATGCTCGGTGGCGTCGCTCTGGTTGTTGACTTCCAGCGTGTGGATGTACTTGTTCAGCAGTTCATGCACTTCGTCGATGTCCTGCTCATCCAGCGGCTGGACCTTGAGTGCGGAGCCGGGGGCAATACGATGGCGAATGGCATCGACGGTCAGGCGCATTTCCGGCTGAATACGCTGGTAGATCACGCCGCCGG
>JAEZAF010000039.1 GCA_023430545.1 Chloroflexota bacterium | reverse complement strand
ACTGGTAGGGGCCGGATTCTTCCGGCCCAGGCTGATCACCTTGCTGCTTCATCCTTTCTACACCCAGATAAAAGCGGCATGCGTTTTTAGTGCGGTGCACGGGCTGTATACGTTACAATCGGACACAGCAGGGCGGTATCAGGCCGGGGACGTTACAGGATAACGATTACAGCGAATGCGGCACCGCCCTCAAGCACCGTGCTGTAAGCACCAATTAGTCAATAAATTTATTCTGAGTGAAAAGGGTTTTTTGTGGCTTCCAAACAGGTGATTGCCATCGACCTCGGCGCTGAATCTGGCCGGGTGATGCGTGCAGACTTCGATGGCGAACGTCTTGAACTTCATGAGATCCACCGCTTTCTGAATACGCCGGTCCGTGCCGCCGGGACGCTGTACTGGGACATCCTGCGCCAGTGGCACGAGATCCAGCAGGGTATCAGGGCGTGTGGCAAGGACATCGCTTCATTAGGCGTGGATACATGGGGTGTAGACTTCGCACTGCTGGATCGTGACGGTCAGCTTGTGGCGAATCCGATGCATTACCGCGACAGCAGCATCAGCGATGCGCTGATGGAAGAGGCGTTTGAACGGGTGCCGCGCCGCGAGATGTTCGAGCGCACGGGCATCCAGTTTATGCCGCTGAACGGCCTGTTCCGGCTGGCGCACCTCGCATATGTGGACAGCCCACAGCTAAAAGCATCAAGCCTTTTCCTGACGATTGCCGATGTCTTCAACTACTGGCTGAGTGGTTCGCGCACCTGCGAGTTCACACACGTCACCACGCAGCAGATGTTCAACCCGCGCCAGAACAACTGGGATTATGAGATGCTCTCGCGTCTGGGCATCCCGACCGATATCCTGCCGCCGATTGTCCAGCCTGGGACACGCATCGGTGAGTACGAAGGAATCGCCGTGATCGCACCCGCCTGTCACGATACCGGCAGTGCTGTGGTCGCCGTACCCACCACCAATCGCAACTATGCCTATCTCAGCAGTGGGACGTGGAGCCTGCTCGGTCTGGAAGTCGATGCGCCGATCATCAATGATGCTGCCTACGCCGCTAACCTGACCAACGAGGGTGGCGTCTACGGCACGTATCGTCTGCTGAAGAATATCGCCGGGATGTGGCTCATCCAGCAGTGCCGCCTCACATGGCAGGAACAGGGACGCGCGTTCGAATACAGTGAGCTGGCATCGCTGGCCGAGGGCAGCGCCCCGTTCCGTTCGCTGATTGATCCTGATGACCCGCTTTTCATCGCCCCCGGGGATATGCCCGCCCGCATCCGCGAATACTGCCAGCGCACCGGTCAGCCCGTCCCGCAGACCGAAGGCGAAATCGTCCGCTGTATTTATGAAAGCCTTGTGCTCAAGTACCGCTACGTGCTGGAACTGCTCACCAGCGTTTCCGGCCAGACGGTCGAATATCTGCACATCATCGGCGGCGGCAGTCGCAATGTACTGCTGAATCAGTTGACAGCGGATGGCACCGGCTGCTGTGTGATCGCAGGCCCGACCGAGGCGACCGCCATCGGTAACGCGCTGGTGCAGTTGATCTCATTGGGCGAACTGTCGGACATCGGGCAGGCCAGAACGCTGTTGAGCCGGTCCGCCGGGGCGCAGGAATATCAGCCCAAGAACAGCGCCTCATGGGATGAGCCTTACGGAAAATACCGCAGTCTGCTGGAGAGAACTGTCACACGCCCTGAATAAAGATCCGAGAGTTTATTGAGAAAAATATGAACTCGATTTTAAAGCTCGAAAACATTACCAAACACTTTCCCGGTGTGCGCGCCCTGACCGATGTGCATTTCGATATGCATGCCGGTGAGGTCCATGCGCTGCTGGGTGAGAACGGAGCAGGGAAATCCACCCTGATCAAGATCATCTCCGGCGTTCATCGGCCAGACAGCGGCAAAATCTTTCTGGATGACCAGCCAGTCACCTTTGAGAACCCTCGGGCTGCACAGGCTGCCGGTATCGCGACCATTTATCAGGAACTGAGCCTCTACCCGGAACTGACGGTGGCCGAGAACATCTTCATGGGGCATCAGCCTCGCCGGAATTTTGGCCCACTCAGCGTCATTGACTGGGATCAGATGGCTGCCCGCGCTCATGAACTGCTGGCCTCGCTGGATATTCACGACCTCGATGTGCGGCGCAAAGTCGGGACGCTGAATGTCGGCAATCGTCAGCGGGTGGAGATCGCCAAGGCGCTGTCGATCAATGCCCGTGTCCTGATCATGGACGAGCCGACCGCCGCGCTGACCGAAGCTGATGTCGCCCGCCTGTTTGATATTGTCCGCCTGCTGCGCGAACGCGGAGTCGGCATCATCTATATCAGCCACCGCCTGCAGGAAGTGTTCGAAGTCGCGGACCGTGTCACCGTGCTGCGGGACGGCCAGTATATCGACACGCAGCCTGTCAGCGAGACGACCGAACCGCAGCTTATCAGCAAAATGGTGGGCCGGACGATTGACAAACTGTTCCCCAAGATGGAATCAACCTTCGGTGAAACCGTGCTTGAGGTGCGCGATCTGTGGAACGAACCATATACACGTGGTGTCTCGTTTAAGATTCGCGCCGGTGAGATCGTCGGGCTGGCCGGGCTGGTCGGCTCCGGTCGTAGTGAACTGGCGCAGGCGATCTTCGGCGTGCTGCCTTCGTCGCGTGGTGAGGTGCTGGTGGCCGGGAAACCCGCGAGGATCCGTCACCCGGCAGACGCCATCCGGCTTGGCCTCGCCTATGTCCCGGAAGACCGCGCCACGCAGGGGCTTGTCCGCGAGATGGGCATCAGTGAAAACGCGTCGATGGCGATTCTCCGTCAGATCTCGCGTGCATCGTTTATCCGCCGGGGGCGGGAACGCACGCTGGCGCGGGAGTCGATCGATAAGCTCAACATTCGCGCCTATGGTCCACAGCAGATTGTTGGCAAGCTGTCCGGCGGAAATCAGCAGAAGGTTGTGGTCAGCAAGTGGCTGGCAAGCCAGCCGAAACTGCTGATCATGGATGAGCCGACTCGCGGCGTCGATGTCGGCGCGAAAGCGGAAATCCACCGGCTGATGAGCCAGCTTGCCGCCGAACAGGGCCTCGCCATCCTGATGATTTCCAGCGAACTGCCGGAAATCCTCGGCATGAGTGACCGCGTGCTGGTCATGCGGGAAGGGCGGATCGTCGCGGAGTTTGACCGTGCCGAAGCCGATCAGGAACGCATCGCAGCGGCGATGATGAGCAGCGAACCGGTGAACGGAGAACTTACAGCCGCCGGACATGCTTCGGTATCAGGCACTGAAAGTACAGCGAAATGACCACGACCTCCTCTTCAACTTCAACCCCTTCCGTGATTTCCCGTCCGGTTTCCAGCGGCGGCTTCCGCCTGAGCCGACTGTTCAGTCAGGAATTTGTGCTGGCACTGGTCATCGTCGGGCTGAGCCTGCTCGTCAGCCTGATCAATCCGCGCTTTCTCGGCGGGGATAACCTCAACGCCATTCTGAGCAACAGCTCGTATATCGCGGTCGCCGCCATCGGCATGTCGATGGTGATTATCTCCGGCAATATCGACATCTCGGTCGGTTCACTGATCGGCCTGCTGGCGACCATTGCCGGACGGCTGGCGGTGGGCGCAGAAGCAGGCGGCTATCCGCTGATTGTGGCCTTCATCATCCCGCTGATCGTCGGTGTGATCCTCAGCGGGGTCAATGGCTTTTTCGTCGCCTATCTGCGTGTGCCGTCGATTGTCGTGACGCTCGGCATGATGAGCATCCTCAAAGGCGGCCTGATCCTGTGGACCGGTGGTGAATGGATTTACAATCTGCCCCCCGGCTTTCAGATCGCGCAGCAGAAGCCGCTTGGCATCCCCCTGCCGATTTACGTCATGGTGGTGCTGACCGTGCTGGCTGCGCTGTGGCTGCGCTACAGCAGCACCGGGCGCTCGATCTATGCCGTCGGCGGCAACCCGGAAGCAGCGCGCCTTTCCGGTATTTCGGAAAAAGGCGTCATCATGCGCGTGTTCATGATCAACGGTCTGATGGTCGGGGTCGCCAGCCTGCTGTTTGCCACGCAGTTCAATGCGATTCAGTCCACCGTCCCTTCAGGGCTGGAACTGCTGATCATCACCGCCTCGGTCGTCGGGGGAGTCAGCATTCTGGGCGGCACCGGCACCGTGATCGGCTCGACCCTCGGCGCGATCCTCATCCACGTCATCCCGTCTGCGATGATCTTCGCCAGTATCTCCGATTACTGGCGGCAGGCGGTACAGGGGCTGCTGATTCTGATTACCGTGCTGGCCGACCTTTATCGTCGTCGGCGTCAGCTCTACACCAGCAAATAATGGACCTGTGTCCATAGCGTAAAAGGACTTCGCATATGCAAGCGGTTGGCGAAAAGCCCTCTAAACCGACAGAACCTCAGCGGAATCGTCTGGCGGCGGCCACCAAAGCGGTACTGACGCAGGAGCTGATCCTGCTGGTCATCACCCTGATCGCGGTCGCGGTGCTGGCGACACGCAACGAACGCTTCCTGACGGAGCGCAACCTTGAGCGCGAAATCTCGCTCATCTTTGAAGTGGCGATCATGGCGCTGCCGATGACCTTTATCATCATCACCGGCGGGATCGACCTCTCGGTTGGGTCGATCTTCGGCATGAGCGCGATCTTTCTCGGCTTTCTCTGGCAGGATGCACAGCTTCCGCTGGAAGTCGCCATTCTCCTGTCGCTGCTGGTGGGGACCTTTGCCGGGTTCATCAATGGCCTGATTATCGTGCGATTAGGCGTCCCACCACTGATCACCACACTGGCGACACTGGCCCTGTATCGCGGTGTCGCACTGGGCATCAGTCAGGCGCGGTCGGCACGCGGTTTCCCGGACTGGTTTCTGGAGCTTGGGCGCGGCGATGTCCTCGGTGCGCCGTGGCAGCTCTGGATTTTACTGGTCGGGATCGTATTGAGTGCGGTCATCCTCTCGCGGACGACGTTCGGGCGCTCGGTCTATGCCATCGGCAACAACGAACTGGCGTCGCGGTTTTCCGGCATTCCGGTCAATCGTGTCAAGCTGGCGCTGTACACCGCCAGCGGATTCACGGCGGCGCTGGCGGCCTGGGTCTTTGTCTCACGGGTGACGACCACGCGCTCTGACATGGGCAGCGGCATGGAACTCGATGTGATCGCGGCGGTCGTGCTCGGCGGGACGAGTATCTTCGGCGGTTCCGGCTCCATTCTGGGCACCGTCCTCGGGCTGATCCTGATTCAGGTGCTGAAGAACGGCCTGCTGCTGGCCGGTGTCAAAGGCGATGCGACGATTGTCATGATCGGCGTCGTGCTGATTCTGGCGATTCTGGTCAATAACTTCATCCGGTCGCGCTTTCATACAGCGTGACAGTTGCGGGTGTGACCTGATCTTCATCAGTTGATAGCGATAAGGGTGCAAAGCACGCGAGGCCTCTCCTGCTTCAGATCCGCACCACAGCACCCGGAGGTTTCACGTCCTTTGCACCTTTAAGAAGAAGGAGGTAACCACTGTCCCGAACTGAACGAAATCTGAATCCATACAGGCAAGTCAATCTTTTATTTGAGGAGAGAAAGACATGGCACGGAAAAACTTTATTCTGCTTTTAATTGTTGGCAGCCTGCTCGCTCTCTCGGTGCTGCCTGCCTCTGCCCAGGATCGCTGGGTCGGTGCATCGACCGATTGGGTGACGGAGCCGCTGGAATGTTCTTCGCCTTCTGCTGATGCAGCCGCTACGGAAGAAATGGCTGCAACTGAAGAGATGATGGCGACCGAGGAAATGGCCGCTACTGAAGAGATGGCCGCGACCGAAGAAGCCGCCATGGGTGGGTATGATGGTGGTGTCGCCGCTGATGCCCCGGATCTTGCCGGGCAGCCGATCACCCTGATCGACATCCCCAAGCTGATCGGGATCGGCTACTTCAACGCGACCTCTGCCGGTATCGCGGAAGCCGCTGCTGAACTCGGTAACGTCACCGTGACCACCGACGGCCCGACCGAAGGTGACATCGTCCAGCAGATCGAATTCATCGAGCGCTACATCACGCAGGGCGTTGATGGCATCCTGTTTGCCGCCAATGACCCGGTTGCGATCTCGCCGGTGCTGCGTGATGCGCTGTCTCAGGGTATTCACGTTGTCGGTTACGACGCCGGCAGCGAAAATGATGCCCGTGAGTGGTTCGTCAATCAGGC
>JAEZAF010000036.1 GCA_023430545.1 Chloroflexota bacterium | reverse complement strand
GCGAGGCCGAGCGCGATCAATCCAGCGGAGACCGGACGCGCCAGCAGTCCGGTGAGAGTGAGCGCAGCAAAGACCGCACTGACGAACAGCCGCCATCCACCCCCGCTGAGGATTTCGGCTGGAAGGGTATCCGCCACTGCCGGTGTGGAGATGACATAAAACACCACGCCGGTCAGGATAAGCAGCAGCCCGCCGAACAGCGCCCCGCGTGCCCAGCGACGGCTGTTCAACCAGTAAGCCAGCAGGGTGATGCCGACCGCGCCGCACACCAGCACCGCGACGATCCCCGGTGCGGGCGGTGTCTGGGACAGGGTCAGCGCAAAGGTCAGGTATGCGCCCACAGCGATCAGGATCAGCGCCGGGATGACTGATGCTGGCTGACCACGCTGCAAGCGCATCTGTGGAGGCTGTGCAAAGCGATAACCCTCACGCCAGCGCTCATGCTGTTCGGCGCTGCGGGTCGCTTCCTGCTGACGCTGATACTCGCTCTCGTAGGCGGCACTATCTGCCGCATCGCGTTCGGCCATCAGGTCCGGCAGCGCCCCGACTGCCGCCAGCGCGGCATCAATGTCCAGTGCCGGATCGAAGCTTAAATTACCGACTGAATCCTCATCGGTGTATTCATAAGCGGCTGCATCGTCGTCGTCATAGCCGTCATCGTAAGGGTCAACGTCTGCGCTGTCGTCGGTGTCTGGTACCGCAGCATCAGCGACATCATCGGCCTCGACACCGGCGGCCTCGGCATCGTCCGCATAGGTCGCGTAAGCCGCCAGCTCGGGGCTGTCGAACTGAAAATCCGTCCAGTCGCTGTCTATCCCTGCTGCCCCGCCGGTGACCGCATCTGCGTCGGATTCAGCAGAGGCGGGGATATTATCATCGGCGTCTGCGCCGTTGATTTCATACTCGTTAGAGTCGCTGTCTGTCTCGTCTCTGTCGTGATCGTTCTTCATCGATCTGCATCGATCCCATCTTCGTACACAAGCAACAAGCAGTCTGTATTGTGGACGTTTTTCAAAGGCAGTGCAAGCCTTGCTGTATGCGGCTGTCACATCTCCGTGTGTCAGTAACTTCCATCCATCTGATCCCGTATACGCCTCTGACACCGATCGCTAAGATTAACGTCCCGTAACACCGGATCGCTTTCTGTGTTATCCTTTGCGTGTCATGATGAGACTGAGATAAGAATTTACTCTGGAGGCAATCTTGAACAGGAGCACTGTCATCGACCAGCTTGTTGGACTGGTACAGCTCACTCGCTGGCGCGAGCATGTGACTTTCGTGGTCCCTCTGACCATTCTCGGCGCACTGCTGGCCGTGGAGCGTTCAAACGGTAACCTTGAATTAAGCTGGCATCTGCTGGCCGCCATCATCGGAAACGTGCTGGCTGTCGCGTATGCCTTTATGATTAACGATATCGAAGACGCGCCGGATGATGCCCGCGATCCCGACCGCGCCATGAAGAATCCGATTTCCAGCGGACGTATCCCCATTCGCGTAGGCTACAGCGCCTGCCGTGTGATCGCCGCAGCCACCCTGATCGCCTATGCCTTTGGCGGCACGAACGTCTTCCTGATTGGCGCGGCAACCCTGCTGCTGTCACATCTGTACTCGTGGCGTCCGGTGCGGCTGAAGGCCTATCCGGTGACCGACATCGTCTCGCACTCGCTGATGCTGAGCGGTCTGCTGCTGCTGGCTGGTTACTTCACCTATGATACGCAGCCTGGAATCGTCTGGTTTGTGGCGGCTGGCGCGACGCTGTTCTCCGTCTACGGCCAGCTTTACAATCAGATCCGCGACTATGACACTGACAAGGCCGCTGGCCTTCACAATACTGCCATCATCCTCGGCGAAGCCAATGCACGCCGCGCAAGCTATCTCTCCATCGGGCTGGCGCTGGCCTGTCTGCTGGCGGCGGTGGTACAGGGGGCGTTCCCGCTGTGGCTTGGCCTCGTACTGCTGGTGAGCGTTGCGCTCAGTATGCTGTTCAAGAGCGATACCGACATGCGCGGTACCAAAGCAGTGGATGGCAGCGCTCAGATGCAGGTGCGTGGGCTGCTGGTCGCTAATCTGACCGTGATGGTCTGGCTGGCGGCATCACTGGCGAACCAGTTCCAGATTTTCTAACGCTCGCCATATCAGATCTTACAAAAGAACAGGGGCGCGGTCACATGACCACTCCCCTGTTTGTTTCTCTGTCACCTGTACTGATGCTGATCGTACGGCTCAGGTGCCGAAGCGCCGACTAGGTGCCGAAGCCGCGATAGCCAAGTGCGCGGGCGATCGCGATCACGATCACGGCACCGACGATACCGACCAGAACCGGCCCGATCAGCCAGATGTCGCCAATTGGCAGGTTCAGCAGATTGAGAATGATACTGCCGACGGCACCGCCGATCACGCCGAGCAGGATGTTCCCCAGCAGGCCAGAGCCATCGCTGCCCATGATGCGGCTTGCCAGTGCGCCAGTGATCGCCCAGATGATAACGGCGATCAGGATGCCAGCCGTCCATTGAATAACGTTGATTGCGACGAAGATCAGCGCAATCAACAGCAGAATGCCGATAATACCCATTGTCTGTTACTCCCTTGATGTGCGCCGCCGTCTTTGGCTGTCGCGCTTCTGCGGATCTTGGTTTCGAATATACTCTACGTGATATGAGTTACAAACGTTGCAGGCTGATATTTAACAGATACTAAATAATCTGTTAAGAATTTCACAAAGCCTGATCCGGTGTGAGGCGCATTCAGGGATGTAGTATGGGAGGACCTGCGTGTATATACTCCCGCCCTGATTATGCCGTCAGCGAACTGACCAGCAGATCCAGCGCCAGATCCGGCTTGAGCTGACCGGTCTTCATCCTGAAGTCGTATTCCAGCAGCAGGTGATAGATCTGCTCCAACTGGGGCAACGTAAAGGCCCTTGACTGCTGGGCGAGATTCTTCGCGACAAACGGCGCGACCTTGATCGCCCCCGCCAGCGTATTGACTCCGCCGCCCGGTGTGGTCAGGTGTTCCTTTGCCAGCAGCAGCAGCCGAAACTGGCGCGTGATCATCCCGAACAGGCTGAAGGCGTCGTTCTCTTTTTCCTGTAACAGCCGGTGCATCAGTTGCAGCGCCACCCGTCCGTTGCCCGTACCGAGCGCGTCTGTCATCTTGAAGATATTCGCCTCAGCCACATACGGCGTCAGCGCGGCGACATCCTCTTCGAGAATGGCCTGCCCCGGCTCAACGTAATTCACCAGCTTGAACAGTTCGTTATCCGCGCGGCGCAGGTCCCCGGAGACGACTTCCGCCAGCGCGAAGGCCGCACGCGGCGCGATCTCGGCATCGTACTGTTTCGCCCGCTGGATGATCCACTGCGACAGGTCATTGGGCATCGAGAAGTCTTT
>JAEZAF010000022.1 GCA_023430545.1 Chloroflexota bacterium | reverse complement strand
GATAGACTAGGAGCAACTACTTGTTACTGCTGCTTTCACAGCTTGCGGGGGCTGATCCCGCGCGTGTCCTGATTTTTCTGCTTGGTGTCTTTGTCGCGGTACTGCTGGGGATGACTGTGCATGAGTTCGCGCACAATTACGTCGGCTATCTGATGGGTGATCCAAACCCGGCACGGCAGGGGCGTCTGACGCTCAATCCGCTGGTGCATATCAATCCCGCCGGCTTCCTGATGTTTGTCATCATTGGCTTCGGTCCGTTGGGGTCCGCGCCGATTGCCCCGTACCGGATGCGCAACCCGCGCTGGGGATATCTGCTGGCGGTGGCCGCTGGGCCATTCTCCAATCTGCTGCTGGCGATTGCCGTCACGCTGATCATCCGCTTACTGGGGCTGACTCCCTTCGGTAACAGTCTGCTGTACCTGTTTCTGGCGACCGTCGTGGTCTACAACGTGCTGCTGTTCATCTTCAACCTGCTGCCGCTGTATCCCATCGATGGCTGGCATATCGTGCTGTCCCTGCTTCCGGCGGATCTGGCGATTCAGTGGGAACGGCATGCACAGACCACACAGTTCATTTTCTTCGGGCTGATCATGCTGAGCTTCCTCAATCTGCCGATTGATCCGATCGGGATGCTCATCGGGCAGCCGCTTGGGGCCATTCTCCGGCTTCTGGGTATCTTTCTGAATCTGTGATGGTGACATCTGTGATGACGGGCATCCCTTGATGGCGACCACATCGGCGGTCAACCGTTTGCAGCAGGGGCTTCGTGCCCTGTTTTCGTTTGCACTGCCTGTAGATCTCGAACGGGCTTCTGAAGTTCTCACCGCGCAGCAGATGGCGTTATTCCGTCAGATGACGCGTGGTGAACAGCTTCACAGCCTGAACGTGCTGCGGGATGTGCAGGCACAGGGGCCGATGTCCGTCGAGCTTGCCGCCGCCGCGCTGCTGCATGATGTAGGTAAAAGTCGCTATCACATGCGCGTCTGGCAGAAGACGCTGGTGGTGCTGGTGCGCGGTCTGATGCCCAAACTTTACCTGAAGTTCGCGCATGGCAGCGAAGCAGACTGGTTTTCACGTCCGTTTGTGGTCGCTCAGTATCATGGGGCGTGGGGGGCGCAACTGCTGACCCAGATCGGCGCATCCGAGCGGACCATCTGGCTGGTGGCGCACCATGACAAAAATCCGGACAAATATCGGGACCATCCCGATTATCCGCTGCTGCTGCGTTTACAGCAGGCGGATCTTGCCAACTAATCTGTGATTGATTCGGATCGTCAGCGACTCTTCGACGATCATTCGCTGCACCGAGCTGCATGGCACGAAGCGGCGTGCAGCATTCACAGGTCATATACAGAGGAAGAAGACAATGGCTGATATTTCAGTAGGAATTCTTGGTTTGGGACGCATCGGTGCATCGGTTGCACTGGCGCTCAAACGCTATAACCGGCGGCAGGATCGCGCTCACAACTTCCGTGTGACAGGCTACGCAGCCAATAGTGTTCAGGGCCGCGCCGCACAGAAGCTCAACGCCTGCGATTCGATTGCGCGGGATGTGGTCGAAGCCGTGCGCGGTAAGGACATCATCGTGATGGCGCTGCCATACTCGGATGTTGAAGGTGCGTACCGGTATATCGGTCAGGATCTGCGGACCGGCGCGGTCATTATGGATTTTTCGCCGCTCAAGCAGCCGTCATTGGTATGGGCGAAGAAGCACGTCCAGCCGGGTTCGCATCTGCTGGGTGTGACACCGATCCTGAACCCGAAGTATGTGTTCGATGCGGTCGATGAAACCGAGCGGGCCTCTGAAGATCTGTTTGACGACGGCATCTTCATGCTGGTGCCGAGTGTCACCTGTATTCCGGAGGCGATCGAATTGGGTCGGGACTTTGCGGAAGTGCTGGGTGCAGCCAGTCAGTTCAGTGATCCCGCCGAGAACGACAGTTTTATCGCCGCGACCGAAGCCCTGCCCGCGCTGATGGGCCTTGCCTATTACATGACACTGCACGGCAGTCAGGGCTGGTCGGATGTCCAGCGGTTCACTAATCCGGCCTTCGGACAGCTTACCCATCACCTGTTTGATACGCATCCTGATGACCTGCGCGATCTCTGGGTCAATAATCGCGACAGTCTGATGCGCTATACCGATGAGCTGATGACGACGCTGCGCAGTCTGCGCCGTGTCATGGCGGAAAATGATACCGCCGCGCTCGAAGCCGCCATCGGTGGAGCCAGTGCAGAGTATGAAACATGGTACAATCGCAGGCTGAAAATGGACTGGGATCAGGAACCGATCCCGCGTGCAGCCGAAGGCCCGGATATTATGTCCTCGATCTTTGGCGGCTACCTTGCCAACCGTCTGCGCGGGAAACGCGATCAGAGCGAAGAGCAGGACTGATAAGCAGATTAACGATCTGCTGCAACCACTAAACTTTGTCCGTCTGAAATCAGAGTGTATGTCATATGGAAAATAAAACGGTCACAGACCGGTCAAGTACCGATACGAACGGATCACCTTCGATCATACAGCAGTTGGCCGGGATTGCCCAGCCGCTGCTGCGTATTCCTATTGTCCTGCGGACCCGCCGCAATCACGCGCTGGAACATGCGACCATCCATCTGCTGTCACGCCGTGTGCGTGGGCTGTCGATGGCAGGGCGCAGTGACCCTAATGGCTTTGTGCTGTTTGGTGACGCGCCGACCGAATCGATTGAACAGGCTGCAAGTGACGCACTTCAGCGGATGAAGCGCGGTGAGCATCAGCTTGCGGTTCATCCCAACTGCGGCACCAATCTGGTGACCGCCGGTGTGCTGACGACGTTGTCCGCCTATATCGGTACACGCGGTATGAAGAAGGGCATGAACCCGGATCGCGCCGCTGGGCTGATGACCCTCATGATGCTGTCGCTGCTGGCCGCGCAGCCGCTGGGGATGTCCCTGCAGAAACACTTTACAACGGAAGGCGAGCCGGGCGATCTTGAAGTGGTTAGTGTGGAGCGCAGCGAGCGCAAGATGCCATTCATGGAGACGATGACCGTGCACACGGTCCGTACACGGGGTGGGGCAGAGTAATGAGTTCAGGCGGTTCCGGATCAAGGCAGATGGTACGCCGCGCCGCGAATACGGTCATGTTCGCCATGATGATCGCCTCTGGTGTCGGGCTGGCGCTGCTGCTGGCTGGTCAGAGAGAGCTGGCGTTACAGGTCTGCGGTCTCTCTGCCGTGATCATTATCATCCTGCTGTTTGTTGGTGCTTACGCTGTCGCCAAAAGCAAATAGACAAATAAATCAGGACAGGCGGGTTATGCGCCTGTCCTGATTTTTCGAACGTCTCAACGGTTAATCCCCGATCAGCGTCTGCCGGATCTGATCCACATCGCGGCCCACTGGTGAAGACAGGGCCAGCGCTTCAGCCAGTTTGTTGGAGCCGTGCAGCACGGTGGTATGGCTGCGGCCTCCAAATACTTCCCCAATCTGCGGCAGTGACAGGTCCGTCAGTTCACGGACCAGATACATCGCCACCTGACGCGCACTGTTGACCCGCTGCGTGCGGTTCTTGCCGGTCAGGTCATCGACTTTCAGGTGATAATAGCGTGCCACTTCGCGCAGGATGTCCTGTGCTGTGACCTTCTGCCCGTGCAGGCGCGGAGCCTCAAAGCGCTGAAGGGTGTGCGCGGCGGTATCCATCGTCAGCGGCTGGCGGGTGAGACGTGATTTCGCCAGCAGTTGGTTGAATACACCTTCCAGTGTGCGGATATTCTGGCTGGCGTGCGAAGCGACCATTTCCATGACATTGCGTGGGACACGAATCCCGCGTTCCTCGATCCACATCTCCAGTATTGCCATACGCGTTTCCAGATCGAGTGTCGGGATATCGACCACCAGACCGCCCTGAAAACGTGAGCGCAGCCGGTCTTCAAGGGTCGTCAGCTCGCTCGGATGACGGTCAGACGCCAGCACAATCTGCTTGTTGAAGGTATAGAGAGCGTTGAAGGTGTGGAAGAACTCTTCCTGCGTGCTGTCCTTCCCGCCGATGAACTGGATGTCATCGATCAGCAGCACATCGGCTGACCGGTACTTTTCGCGGAACATCGCCATCGTCCGCTGGCGAATCGAATCCACCAGATCATTGGTGAACGCTTCCGATGGGATGTAGATCACCCGCAGGCCTTTGCGCTGGCATTCATGCGCGATCCCTTGCAGCAGATGCGTCTTGCCCATCCCGACATCGCTGTAAACTAAAAAAGGATTGTAGTTGCGTCCAGGTGCGTCGGTGACAGCGCGGGCCGCTTCGTAAGCCATCGCGTTCACATTGCTGACGATGTAGCGGTCAAAGGTGAGGCGTGGGTTCAGCTCACTTTCCGGCACGACCGGGCGCTCCGGGCGGCTGACACGCAGGTGCAGCGGTGTTGCGCTGCCACCTTCATCTGTAATGGCCTGTGCGGGGGGCAGGTTCTGCTGCTGTTCGGCCAGCAGCTTGAACAGCGGCATATCACCCAGTTCGGCAGGCATGCTGCTGGATTTGGAAGGGGGCGCGCAGACTTCGAATTTAAGATCGACACTGCATCCCCAGACATCGGTCAGCACGCGCCAGATGCTGCGATACAGCCGGTGTTGCAGCATATCACTCGCATAACTGTTGCGCACGCCGATATAGAAGCAGTTATCTTCGACACGTAAAAAGCTGGCACCTCGCAGCCAGGTATCAAAACTGCCGCGATCGAGCTGCAGTTCGAGTTGGTGGTAGGCGACTTCCCATGCTTCTTGCGCGTCTATCATTCGATCTTATCTCCGTATTCAAAGTCAGGCGGCAAAACATGGGCGGTCACAAGCGAACTCAAACCACCCGGGAGTTGCAGCCCCCGTTTTAAGGCATTATGTGTTTATGATTTTGGCTTTATGCTGGACAGCGTCGGACTATCACCTGCTGTCCATCTTGCCGTCGCTGCGGTGTCAGACGCAGCTCGCACGGCTGTGGTGATAAAGTAGTGTCAGTATATCGCAGATTGCACGATTGCTCAATCATTTCGGGGTTAAAACGCGAAATTTTAAGGTTGGGATAAAATCTACACAAAGTCTTAAAAATAAGTCCGATCCCCTAAAATTTAGGGTGCGAAAAGTGGGCCATTTTTTGCTATTCTGACGTCACTCTTCAGCGTGTCGCATCAACTGAAGCCAACATTTTGACGTAAAATGTGTTAAACATCTGCTCACTGCATGCTAACTCCTCGCACTACTCAATTTTTTAACATTGGGATATTTTCTACCCAAAGACCACAAAATCAGAAAAATCTTGGATAAGTCGCAGATTTTATAGTACTTTAGTAGTAGCAGGTAACTGCAACAGCCGTCCTTCTCGTGTTTCAGGTTCAAAAATATGTAAGAAAGATCGTTATTTATACTCATATCATAGAACCATTAGCTCTCTATTATATGTTTTTTATGTTCAATCAAGTAAAATGGAGTTGTAGCATCACATTACTGACCGTCATTCAATCGAACGCAAGAGGCCATGAACACAAGTTTTAATCATCACTCCAAGGATGAAGTCAACGTGTCTGAAATAGACGATACCGAGATTACCGGGGACGTCATCAAGGTTTCCGCTAAATCTCGTTCTACTGCTGTCGCTGGCGCAATCGCCGGTGTCATCCGCGACCATCGTTATGCTGAAGTTCAGGCCATTGGTGCTGGTGCAGTGAACCAGGCTGTCAAAGCATTGGCTATCGCACGTGGTTATCTGGAACGCGACGAGATCGACATCGTTTTCACCCCTTACTTCACTGAAGTGGTGATCGACGATCAGGAACGTACTGCGGTGCGTTTCAAGGTCGAAATCCGCGCCTGATCAGTAACAGATCAGAATATAAAAAGGGCAGCCTCATACAGAGACTGCCCTTTTTGTTTGTATTTCGGATGATGCCAGCTAACCGGTACAGACTATCTGCTGACGAAGCGGTATCCGACCCCGCGTGAGGTCAGGATGTAATCCGGCTGTTCCGGGTTGACTTCCAGCTTCTGCCGCAGGTAGTGGATGTATAGCTTCAGGCTGTCAATGGCGTCGCCATATTCTTCGCCCCATGCCTGTGTAACCAGTTCACTGCGCGTCACTACACGCCCGGCATTCCGCACCAGTACCCCTAAAAGGTTGAATTCCTTCGGCGTCAGATGCCTGATCTCATTGCGGATATAAACCTCGCGGTTCATGAAGTTCACACGGAAGTCGCCGTTATCGAAGACCAGTTCTTCGCTGGTGTTGGGGCGGGGTGAACGGCGTAGGTGGGCACGCACACGGGCGACAAGCTCGTCATTGTCATAGGGCTTGGTAACATAATCATCAGCGCCCATTTCCAGACCGTGCACCACGTCCTTGACTTCACCACGGGCGGTGAGAAAGATGATCGGGACATCTGACATATCACGCAGGCGCTTGCAGACTTCCCATCCATCCATATCTGGCATCATGATATCGAGCAGAACCAGGTCAGGTTGATGGCGGTAGGCCTTGCGCAGGCCTTCTTCCGCCCGATACGCCTTGATCACCTCGAAGCCGCGACGCTCCAGCAGGATGCTGATCAACTGTACCGTGGTCTCCTCGTCATCTATTACGAGTATCTTTTCAGACACGGTTTTCCAATCCCCCCGATGTTTGCTCTGATGTTACAATTCTTAAACCAATTCGATTAATGTATCACGGGTCTATATACAACGCAAGCAGGGAAACAAACCGGATCGTTACGCGTGGGCGAAATATACGTTTTTCAGAGTTAGAATTGCGTTGATTTCGCGATCCAAGCCCCGAAATTCTAACCTTGTGATTCAAACCAGACATCAGTCGGTTGTGTTTGTCCGGCTTCTGTTAAGGCTGTGAATATGGAGAGAGCAGGACACCTCCCGCCCTGCATTTTGCAGATACCATCGTGTAGAGGCCACACAAGTCCGGCCCCTGCTAACCTGTCTTCAGACCAGTCTATGTGCCGGGGGCCGCTGTCGCCTCCAGGTCGGGGTTGAATTCCTCGGTCCCATCCAGCGAGATCGTTGGAGTGGGTGTCGGGATATCAAACGGGCCGCACCCGCTGAGGCGCATTTCAGCCTCGAAGTCTGCAACAAAGCTGTTGGACTGTTTCGCCAGTTCGTAGCCTTCCATCCAGTATTCACTGGCGGCAGCACAGTTGCCCAGTTCCTGCTGAGACAGCGCCGCCCAGTAGTAATGCTGTGCGCGCTGTGATCCCAGATCAATCGCCTGCTTGAGCGATGCCGCCGCCTGTTCCGGTTGTTCGCCGCTGTCGCGCTGAATACGCCCCAGCAGATAATGACAGTCAATCGCGGTGGGGATCACTGTCACGCACCGCGTCAGATATTGCAGCGCCTGATCCGGGTCGCCGACTTTTGTCCGATAGTATGAGGCAAGCTGTGTCAGGATCAGCGGATTGTTCGGGTTGCGCTGGTCCATTTCCTTCAGACGCTGCTCTCCGGCTGCCGGATCACCCCCTTCACGGTTGATGTCTTCAAGCGCCAGATCGACGCCGATGAAGGTCAGCCCGCCGGAATTGTCATACGCCACTTCCAGATCGCGGCGCATTGCGGCAAAGTCAAAGGTGCTGCGGGCGGCGATCTGAGCGCGGGCGTAATACCCTTCCCAGCCGTTAGGGTCAAGCTCAATGGCGCGGTTGACCTCTGCATTGGCGCGGTCCACCCGATTCAGTTCCAGCAGTGCCAGTGCAAAAAAGGCATGAGCGCGGGCGTTATCCATATCGATCTCTAACGCTCGCAGGCTGCTGGCGACGGCTTCGTTATAACGGTCGCCCAGGGTCAGCGCCAGTGCCTGAATCGCCCACGCATCTGATGAGAATGGATTCGCGGTCACCGTATTGGCGGCGGCCTCAATTGCTTCCTGCGCACGTCCTTCGGTGATCAGGCCGAGGGTAAAGTGATAGTGGGCCGACAGATCGTTCGGCAGCGCCGCGATGATCTCCTCAAAGCGGTTGACCGCTTCCTGATAGTTCCTCTGATTCCAGTCATTCATAGCGCGGGTAAGCCCCGCCTGCGGATCAGGGGTCACGGTCGGGGTCGGAGCCTGTACAGTAGCAACTGCATTTCCAGCCTCTCCGACTGCCGTGCTGAGCAGCCCTTCGATCATCGGGATATAGGCCTCGCGGTTCTGATAGATGCCAATCCCGACGAAGATAATCAGCGGCGCACCCAGCCACAGCAGAATCCGCCAGATCGCGATCCGACGACGGCGCGGATAGCGGGTATTTGCACGTAAATACATAATCAGGGAGTCTCCACAAGCTCAGCGGTCTCCCCTGGGATTACAATCTCAGGGGTTGGGGTTTCCGTCATGACATCGGTTGGCGCAAAGTACGGCGTGGGTGCTGCCCCAAAATAGGACGGACAATCACGTGCAACCAGACTCAGGCCCAGTCGGATGTCGCTGAGGGTCTGTTCACCGGCTAAGGTCGCCTGCGCCTGTGTCATCGATTCCTGCAAAATCGTCCACGCCCTGTCACAGTGTTCGCTGGATGACACTGGAACCGCTGTCGGCGGGGGCGTGTTGGATGGCACGGCGGTAAACGCTGGCGTTGGCGTCGCAATTGCAGCCGCCGCATCCAGTGCCATTTCCAGCATGTTGTTGCGCATCGGTGTTGATTCTGCCGAAACTGGCGCGACTGTTGGCAGTGTAAAATCTGATTCCAGTGCGGCGAATTCCTGTTCGCGCCGCTCCAGTGCCAGATAGTAATGCGTCAGCCCCAGCCGATAATAACAGCCGAGGTTGTTGTCATCGAAATCGACACAGGCCTGAAATGCCTGCATCGCGCCGTTAAAATCGCGGTTGGAATATTTGATCATTCCAAGCTGGAACTGCGCCGGAGTGTATTCAGGGTCGGCATTCACCGCTTCCTGACAGTAATTCGCGCCGGTGTCGAACCGTCCAAGTTTGCGGTTGGTCTCGCACATGCGTAACAGGGCGCGGGCATTGCCGGGTTGCAGCACGAGGATTTCCTCATAGATTCTCAGTGCCTCTTCATCCAGATCGCGTGCCACATACTGATAGGCCAGTTCGAACAGGATCTGGACATTGCGTGGGTTCGCCATCTGCCCCTGCTGAAGCTGATTGATCGCTTCATCATAGGCGGTGGTGGCGCTCAGGGCATAGGCATAGCTGCGGCGTGTATCCGCGCTCATCGGATCAAGCTGGACACCTTTTTCGCCGTTTTCCAGCGCGGCTCTCAGATTGCCTGTATCGACATAGGCACGGGCCAGTACCGCATACAGCGGCGCGAACTGGTCATCGACATTCACGCCTGAAATCGCGACGGGCACTGCCGCCGCCGCATCCCCGGAGAAGACCAGCCCTTTCGCCTTGAGTGCATAACCGCGTGGGTCAAACAGATCGAGTTCAATCGCCTGATCCCCGAATGCGATGGCGCGGTTGTAGTCCTGTAAGTCGATGAGGATCTGACCGTACTCATACAGATAAGCGATCTCGTCCGGGCGTTCACTGATGGCACGCTCGAAGAACGCGACAGCCGTATCAGTATCCCCGGCCATATAAGCGCTCAGCGCATCGATTGCCAGTTCGCCCGGATAGGGTGTCGTGGTTGGGGCCATCCCCAGCACATTGAGCGCCGACATTTTAAGCGAATCGAACTGTGTGCCGACGAACAGCACCGTCAGCCCGACCATCAGCCCGAACAAAAACGCCCACCGTCCGGTATTGCGACGGCGGGGCTTGTTACTGAAGAATGGCTGCGAGTAATCGCGTCTGAATTGCATAGGTTAAATACTCCCGCCCGTTACAGACCCCCAATAGGCGTTGGCGGGATCGGTGTTGGTGGAATTAATGTGGGCTCCGCGATGTTTCTATAATCCGGGCAGTTCTCCCGTACGTTACCAAGACCGATGTCGATCTGATCGAAGACATAGGGGTCAACACCCTGCTGGCTTGCGATGACATTCGCTTCGTTCAGGACCTGCCATGCCATATTGCAGTTGCCGAGGAAGTAGTAGGCGATGCCGCGCAGATACCAGCACTCGATGTTGGTCGCGCCGAGTGCCACACAGGTATCGAATGCTTCAATCGAGCCTTCGTAATTCCGGCGGACGTAGCGCATACGCCCCAGTTCCTTATAGGCAGGGCCGTAATCCGGTTTGACGTTGATCGCTTCCTGACAGTACGGTTCTGCGATGCCGAAGTCGGCGGTTCCCTGACCGGTTGGGTCCAGTTCACCTGAAGCCAGCGTCTCGCACATGCGAAGGTTTGCTTTGGCGCGGTCTTCTGCACTGAGTTCGCGTGCCAGCAGTGCCTCATAGACGCCGAGCGCTTTCAGCGGCTGCTTGGCGCGGCTTTTATATTCGAAGGCAAGCTGGAAATAATTGTTTGTAAGCTGCGGTGCGAGCGCAACCGCCGTTTCCAGATAGCGGATGGCGAGCTGTGACTGGCCTCTGTAAATCAGCGGCCATGCATAGGAGGTATATCCCAGCGCATCGTCTGGTGCGAGTTCAATCGCGCGGCGTCCATTGTCCATCGCCAGATCATAGAACTGAAGGTTGTTATAAGCCACCGCCAGTGCAGCGTACAGCGGCGCGAAGTTGGCGTCGATCGCTGTCCCCTGTTTGGCATACTGCACCGCCTGATCCGGGTCACTCCACATGATCGCCAGCGACTTCAGCGCATAGCCGCGCACATCGAATGAGTTCGCTTCCATCGCCTGATCAGCGATCTGGCTGGCTTCACCTGTCAGGCCCAGTTCAATCAGAACCCGTCCGTATTCGTACAGGTAATCAATGTTGTTCGGTTGCAGCCGGACTGCGTTGGCATAATCATTTCGGGCACCCTGCAGATCGCCTTTAGCGAATTTCTCTGCCGCCCACGTCGCATACTGTCCGGGGTAGGGGGTCGGTTCACCTGCCATGCCGACCGCCTTCAGTGCTTCGGCCTGAAGTGTATCGAACTGTGCGAACGTGTAACCGACCACGCCGCCGATCACGAGCAGCAGTAACATGATGAGGGCCGGTCGGCTGGTGCGTCGGCGTTTTCCATAAAAGCTGGTCGAGTAGTTACGACGTACATACATAAGGCAATCAACCGTTCAACTCACTTACGGCGTCTTTCGACCATTCAGTATATAAGACATCTGCCAGATCGCTAAAGGGTCGATCATCCATCCCGGATCGCCATCTGCGATCATCGCCCGTATGCCCATGCCTGATGGATAGCCGTCCGATGCTGTGATGCATCGTCACATGGCCGCCGTCCGGATTCTGATTCCTGCATGAGTGACACTTCCCATGCTGTTAAAGAACCCTAATCTACAAATGAAAAAAATCCATTAGAATGAGATACATCACCCATAGCCAAAAGCAAAAAACCGGCTATGCTGTAATGATGGGGCTGATTTTCAACCCCAAATGCCAATTGAGTCAAACGCAGAGGTGTTGTAAGCGGAAAAAACCATTGACACGATGCGATCCAGGGGTTACACTTCTTCCCATATCCCGGGCCTATAGCTCAGTTGGGAGAGCGCTTCAATGGCATTGAAGAGGTCAAGAGTTCGAGTCTCTTTAGGTCCACTAGCGGAAGACCCCTTGGATAACCTTCAAGGGGTTTTTCTGTATTGTGACATCTGCCGCGAAAAGGAGTTATTGTGACCCGCGCGAAAGCAGATCGAAATATACTCGATGACATCACCGACGGCGTGCGACAAATTCTGGACGATATTGATCGCCTGATTAATCCCGAAAAGCGCCCCAAGCCAGCCCCTGTCCCGATCCCCGTGCGCAACCACCCTGAACGACGACTTCCCGACGAGCGATACCGCTGATACCCTGATCAGGCATCATCTGCACTGTCGCGATTCTAAGTAAGCTAAAATCATCATCTGCGAAAAAGCTGTGATATAATAGGGCACAGCTTTACGCTGTACAATCGCACCACCGTGCAGGGGACTGTCCCACAGCCTCCGCTGCACGATCCATCTGACCGTTTAAAGGTGGTTCATCATGACAAATTGCGCTCACCATCACAACATCAGGACGTGGCAGGTCGTCCGCTCTTCTCTTGCATAGCAGCACCTGCTGCATCTGCATTTATCTTCCCACGCCCGCATCCAGACCCAGTCGCATCCAAACGCGCACCTCCATTTCCAGTCCGACTTTCTCAGCCTGATCAACCTGCTCACCTGCCGCCGCTGCGCGCCATGTGTCAGGTCGCGTGCTGCTGCTTCGCTGTCAGCCGTCTTTTGGGTACAATGCGTGCCGTTTGTACGATTTTGGACTTCAATCAACCCGAAATTCATATCACCAGAATGAGATGCATCGCAAATGAATGACGAGAATACCAACGCCTATAATCCCGCTGACATCGAGGCCAAGTGGCAGAATCGATGGGAGCAGGACAAGCTGTACAAAGCGGAAGTGGACTGGGAGCGCCCCAAGCATTACGCGCTGACCATGCTGCCGTATCCCAGCGGTGATCTGCATATCGGTCACTGGTTCGCCATGACTCCGTCCGATGCCCGTGCGCGTTACATGCGTATGAAGGGCTATAACGTGCTGTTCCCAATGGGCTTCGATGCCTTTGGTCTGCCTGCCGAAAACGCTGCCGTCCAGCGTGGGATTCACCCCGCTAACTGGACCTATGCCAATATCGAGCGCATGCGCAAGCAGTTGCGCACCATGGGGGCGATGTTCGACTGGGATCGCGAGGTCGTGAGCAGCGATAGCGAGTACTACCGCTGGACCGAGTGGTTCTTCAAAACCCTGTATGAGAACGATATGGCCTATCGCGGTGAAGCGATGGTCAACTGGTCGCCGACACTGCAAACCGTGCTGGCAAATGAACAGGTCATCGATGGCAAGGACGAGCGCGTCGGTCAGCCCGTCATCCAGAAGATGATGACGCAGTGGTTCTTCCGCTATACCCGCTACGCCGACGAACTGCTGGACTTTTCGAAGATCGACTGGCCGGAATCGATCCGCACCATGCAGACCAACTGGATTGGCCGCAGCGAAGGGGCGCATGTCACCTTCCACACCGAGCAGGGTGACGAGATCAAAGTCTATACCACCCGTCCGGATACGCTGTGGGGCGCGACCTTCATGGTGCTGGCCCCGGAACATGGGCTGGTCGAGAAGATCACGACAGACGAGCAGCGCAAGGCAGTCGAAGCCTATAAGGAATCGACCGCCCGCGCCACCGAAATCGAGCGCACCGCCGAAAACCGTGAAAAGACCGGTGTCTTTACCGGGGCCTATGCCATCAATCCGGTGAGTCAGCAGCACATCCCGATCTGGATCGCCGATTACGTTATGGTCAGCTATGGCAGCGGCGCGATTATGGCAGTCCCAGCCCATGATGAGCGCGACTTCGAATTCGCCCGCAAATTCGGCCTGAAGATCGTCCCGGTCATTCAGCCAGAAGGCGAAAACTTCGATGGCGACACCATGGCCGAAGCCTACAGCGGCCCCGGCTTCATGATCAACAGTGAACCCTTCAATGGCACGCTGTCCAATGGCGAGAAGGGCCGCAAGAATCCTGCTATCGCCGCCGTGATCGACTGGCTGGCAGAGAAGGGTATTGGCAAGGAAGCGGTCAACTATCGGTTGCGCGACTGGCTGATCAGCCGTCAGCGTTACTGGGGATCACCCATCCCGATGATCTACACCGTCGATGGCACGGTTGAACCTGTGGCCGATCAGGATCTGCCCGTGGAACTGCCGGAAGATGTCGAGATGACCGGCTTCGGTAATCCGCTGGCGCAGCACGAGTCGTTCGTCCACACCGTGGACTCGCAGGGTCGTCCCGCCCGCCGCGAGACCGATACGATGGATACCTTCATGTGTTCATCGTGGTACTTCCTGCGTTATCTGAGTCCGCATTATGACAAAGGCCCGTTCGATCCCGAAGAAGCCGCGTATTGGCTGCCAGTCGATGTCTATACTGGCGGAGCCGAACATGCCACCATGCATCTGCTGTATTCGCGCTGGTTCGTTAAGGCCATCCGTGATGCCGGTGTCTTTGAAGAGGTCAGGGAAGTGATGCGTGACAATGACCGTGATCCGGAAGGGCTGCTGAATGAGCCGTTCATGGTTCTGCGCAATCAGGGGCAGATTCTGGGTGAGGAACGGCGCGGTGATACCATCATTGCCACAGGCCGCTATGAAGGCGTTAAACTGTTTGCCGATCATGTAAGCGTCATCCCGCCCGGATCGACCCCTGACGAGGTACCGGACGGTGCTGTGATCGGTGAGATCGTCAAGCGCACCGAGAATCTGCTGACCGTCTCGATGGAAGGTCAACTGCGCACGGTCGAAGTCGTCGATGGGGCAAAGGTCGAGATTCCGAACATCCCCGGCGAAAACACCGTCGCCCAGTTGAAGCACCATCTGGAAATCCAGCGGATGTCCAAGAGCAAGGGCAACGTCATCAATCCGGATGAGATGGTCGCACGCTACGGGGCAGATACCGTCCGCGCCTATCTGATGTTTGGCTTCGACTGGTCGAAGGGAGGCCCGTGGGACACCAGCGGCGTGCAGGGTCCCATGCGTTGGGTGCAGGATATGTGGGAAATCGGCACCGCCACGCCGCCGGAAACCGGTGATTTGGAAACCGAGCAGTTGATCCAGCGCCGACTGCATCAGACCATCGAGAAGGTCACCAAACGGCTGGAGAACTTCGAGTTCAACACTGTTGTCTCCGCTCTGATGGAACTGCGCAACGAGCTGAAACCCGCCGTCCGTGAGGGCAAGTTGGGCAGACAGGCCTTCAGCGATGCGATGCACATCACGCTGCGCCTGATGGCCCCAATCACGCCGCACATCGCAGAGGAACTGTGGGCGCGTCTGGGCTTCGACTATAGTGTCCACACCCAGCAGTGGCCGGAGTACGATCCGCAGAAGGCTGCCGAAAGTGTTGTCCCGCTGGTGATCATGGTCAATGGCCGCGTCCGTGAACGCATCGAAATCGCGGCAGGACTGGCCGAAGAAGCTGCCAAGGAAACCGCGCTGGCGAGCGAAAACGTGCGCAAGTTCTTCAATGGTGGCGAACCCAGGCGTGTGATCTTCATCGGCGGTAAGGAGCCGAAGGTTAACATCGTCGTCTGATTCAGTCTAAAATAGTCCTGACATCGCCCCTGCAAAACACGTGAAATGCAGGGACACGGTGATAGGCCGTGTCCCTGCACGTTGAATAAATGCAGGCCACAACATGCGAAATGTAGGGAAGCGCTTCTGCGCGTCCGCTGTGGACACCTGAATTGAGAATCTAATACCTGCCTTTGAAAAAGACGGATAACCTCATATGACCGATCAGACCAAATCACCTCCAACACTGGACAACCTCCGCGCCCGCCGTGACGAAATCCTCGCGCTGGCCGAACGTTACGGCGCGTACAATGTCCGCGTCTTCGGCAGCGTTGCCCGTGGTGAAGCATCCGCTGACAGTGATGTTGATCTGCTGGTCAGTTTCAGAGAAGATGCCAGTCTGTATGATCTGTCTGGTTTGTGGCAGGAAATGCAGGAATTACTCGGCTGCAAGGTGAATATCATCAGCGAAGGTGGTCTGCGCGACCGCTTTCAGAAGCGTATACAGCCTGATCTGGTCACATTATGACAAAACCCACTGGTGATTATTTAAGCGACATTCTCAAACATATAACCTATATTGAGACATTCACACGAGATGGTGAAGCCATATTCAGGGATGATCCAAAAACACAGCTTGCAGTGATGCGGGCTTACGAAATCATAGGAGAAATAGTAAAGCGATTGCCGCAGGAGATGCTGGATCAACAACCTGAGATCGAATGGAAAGCAATCAAAGGGTTTAGGGATGTTTTAATCCATCAATATGACAACGTGGATTTAAATATTGTTTGGGCTTCGGTTGTAAAACTGCCACTACTTCGGGCTGCTGTCGAAACTTTATTAGCTGCCGTGCCACCTGAAGAAGACTGAAAGACAACCTCACATGGCCGATCAGACCAAATCACCTCCAACACTGGATGACCTCCGCGTCCGCCGTGATGAGATCATTACGTTGGCCGAGCGTTACGGCGCGTACAATGTCCGCGTCTTCGGCAGTGTCGCCCGTGGCGAAGCATCTGCTGACAGTGATGTTGATCTGCTGGTCAGTTTCAGAGAGAGTGCCAGCCTGATCTGGTCGCATTATGACGAAACCCACACGGCCTGAAGCATGTCTCAAGTTAAATGTTTAAGGGTAGGCCCTAAGCGTGTTAAATGCAGGCCACAACATGCGAAATGTAGGGAAGCGCTTCTGCGCGTCCGCTGTGGACACCTGAATTGAGAATCTAATTCTCTCCCTGATTTCCTAATTCACCCCCACTGCATCCACATGTGCGCTCCTCTATAGATATTGGGTAGGGACACACCGCCGTGTCCGGATAAACCGTTTCCCTCGGCCATCCGGCCAGCCATAATGCCGTCCGAAGTGCCGGACATTTGCACCCCTCGCATTCCCAATCTATGATACGCTTAACCGAAAACAAACGCCGTGCGCTCATGCCGTGTCGCTGATCGAGCAGTCAGGCCGTCAGCATTCTGTTATTGTCGTACCAGATGGGAGCTAATATGAGTACCACACCCCTGAAGGATCTGTCTCACAGCACCAGTGATTCCGGGACTTCAAAGCAGACAGTCCAGCCCGTTACCCAACAGTCCCCGGGATTCCGTCAGCGCCTCCCGGAATGGGTGCGTCAGCTTCCGCAAATTCGGTTCCCCGATGTGCCGAACGAGAAATTTGAACTGATCGACCCGAAGGAACTGGAAAGCATCATCGCAGCCTCCAATGCCTCGCCGGAAGTCGTCGCCCGCTTCAAAAGTGACCTCGAATTTCTGGATCGGGAACTGCTGCGCCTGTTTCGTCAGCGCGACTTCGACGCCAAATACCAGCAGAACCGCTATCGCGCCTATCAGATCGGTTACATGGTGCTGGCAACACTGGCGACGCTCACGGGTTCATTTCTGGCAGTCTCGCTCAATTCCCGTCCGGACTGGGTGCCGTTCCTCGGCTTTGTCGAGACCATCATCGCCGTCATGACCACCTTCCTCGCGACCATCAGCGCCAATGAACCCGCCTTACCGCTGTGGCTGGAAAATCGCCGCAAGGCCGAACAGATGCGCCGCGAGTACTTCCGCTTTCTGATGGACCTTGCGCCTTATGGTGGGCTGGATGAATATGACCGCCGTCGTCGCCTGTCTGTACGTGTTGCCAATATCAATCGCGGTGTGCTTGATGACAATGTCGAGCCTGCCACGGTATTTTCCGGCAGTCCGGCCGGCTTCGGTGACAGAGCCTCGACCCCTTCCACACTGCCGCCGACTGCTGCTGCACAAAATTTTTATGGCGGCAGCAGCAGCAGCAGCAGCAGCAGTGGTGCAGCCACGACGCCGGATATACCCCTCAATCCCAACGACCCCTCAACCCCTTCGACCGCCGGACGCTAAAGGAGATCACCGATCATGTCACTTTCCCGTAAAGATCTTGAACTCCGTTATAAGGTTTTCGACAAATTCGCGCTCAGTGACCAGCGCACCTATTACGACAATATCCGCCAGAGACACCGCCGCGCCGCCAATCAGGTGAATCGGATGCGGGCGCTGCTGTCTGTGTTTACGGGTGTTGCCGCCGCTGCTGCTGCCTTACTGGTCGCGACCTCATTCGGCACAGGCGATCCCTGTAATATCAACGTCGTCGGACAGCTTCCCGAATGGTGCGGCCAGACGCAGTTCATCATCAATATCCTGACCGTGCTGGCGATTATCCTGCCCGCCTTCGCCGCGATGTTCAACACACTGGCCGATCTGTATCAGTGGAATCGCCTCATCGCCATTTATAAGGATGCCAGCGAGAATATCGAACTGGCCGATGCGCAGTCTCCGGATGAATACCTGACCGACGAAGCTCGCTTCCGTGCTGCACTCATGGCTTATGCCGAAGGCACGCTGTCGGTCATGAGTGACGAGACCGCACAGTGGGGGCAGGCCATCCGCACCCCACCGCAGCTTGAGCAGTTTCTGCAAACCGCTGAGCGCCGTGCCGATGCGGCAGCGCGCTCAGTCGCCCAGCGCGGCGGAGACACCACACGCAGCGATCCCACCGCCTCGAGCACCTCACCTATCCCACCGACCACCGGCGGCTGATCTCTTCTTCCTGTGCGCCGTTCATTCTGTAAGGGCCGCAAGAATGCGGCCCTTCGCATATCTCAAAACCTGTTCTAACCTGTTCGAACCCCTGTCACCGGACTATAGTTCTCTGACATTTACCCGTATACCTGTGAAGTCATAAGAATGTCGCCCGAATCTCAATCTGAAACCCGTCCGCTTCCCCTGAGCGGCGTCCGTGTCCTTGATTTTACCCGCGTCCTCGCTGGACCGTTCTGTACCATGCTGCTCGGTGATCTCGGAGCCGATGTTATTAAGGTGGAGGCCCCACGTGGTGATGATACCCGCCACTGGGGACCGCCGTGGCTTGGGGAAGGGGACGACCGCCAGAGCGCTTATTATCTGGCCGTTAATCGCAACAAGCGCAGTATCATCCTGAATCTGAAATCACCCGAAGGTCAGCGCATCGCCCGTGAACTCGCCGGCCAGAGTCAGATCGTCGTCGAGAACTTCAAACCCGGTCAGATGGCGCACTTCGGCCTTGATTACCAGACACTCCGTCAGGAGCATCCCGCGCTGGTCTACGCCAGTATCACCGGCTTCGGTCAGACTGGGCGCTATCGCGATGATCCCGGCTACGATCATGTCATTCAGGCTATGAGCGGGCTGATGTCGATCACCGGTTCACCGTCCAGTGAGCCGTACAAGGTCGGTGTCGCCGTCACCGATGTGCTGACCGGGATGTTCACACTTTCTGGCATCCTCGCGGCGCTGCGTCAGGCGGAACACACCGGTCAGGGCCAGTACCTTGACCTCGCGCTGCTGGACGCTCAGCTTGCGGGACTGGTCAATATCGCCAGCAATGCCCTGATCTCCGGCCAGACGCCCCCGCGTCTGGGCAATGCGCATCCGAATATCGTCCCCTACCAGACCTTCACCGCATCTGATGGGGACTTTGTGCTCAATGTGGGCAATGATGGTCAGTTCGCCCAGCTTTGCGCGATTATCGACCGTGACGACTGGCTCTCGGACTCACGTTTTGCGACCAATCCTCAGCGTGTGGCGCATCGTCACATCCTGATCCCGCTGCTTGAGCAGATCTTCCAGTCACATCCGGTCAGCCATTGGGTGGAGCAGTTAGTCGCGCACGGAATCCCTGCCGGACCGATCAACTCGGTCACCGCTGCCCTGAATGATCCGCATGTCCGCGAGCGTAACCTGATCCGTGAGACGACCCTGAGTAATGGCGAGACCCTGCCTTATGTCGCGTCGCCGCTTCAGCCGTCTGGAGAGGTGCGCTATCCGCCCCCCGCGCTCGGACAGCACACCGATGAAATCCTGCGCGATCTTCTTGACTACAGCGAGGATGACATTCACAATCTGCGTCAGTCTCAGGTCATCACCTGAATTGTAGGGGTCGGATTCTTCGGCCCACGCGATAACTTATCCCGACTTCAGTCCCAGATACAACCCCGACGCCTTGATCCCGTGTTCCTCATAAATCGGTGTCAGTCCGGCACCGGCAAGCGCATCAAGATACTGCTGATGCGTGTACAATCCCATACGATGCGGTTCGACGAAGGTTGTGATGCCTTCAGCCGTCGCGATCATATGATGCACCTCGATCAGCGAGCATTCGCCGTCGCGCTGGTTGATGCTCATCCGCGCCACCTTGAACTCAGGTGTATCCACCGAGTCGTAGTTGATCTGTCCTTCGCGGTACTCCTCCGGATACAGCCACGG
>JAEZAF010000016.1 GCA_023430545.1 Chloroflexota bacterium | reverse complement strand
CGTTTGACGTGTTTCTGAACGTGATTTGGCTTGATTTCATTGCTGCTCAAACTTTCTCACTGAAACGGGGTACAACTTAAATGACGTATCCGATGGGGTAAAACCCTACGGCGCATAACACAGGCCCTGTCCCTACGTAACACGTATTTTGTAGGGACAACGCCTGCGTTGTCCGCCGTTTTTATAAGATTCAGGGCAATTTTCTGAATCTGAATATCCTCTACTTAAAAGGTCAAAAATGGAAATACCTACCTTAAACTATGTCCCCGCCCGTCGGGCCAGATTCTCCGGCCCATTTGCGCGACAAGTTAAGTCATTCACCCTTACCGCGTGGTCCAGCCGCCATCCACTGGCAGCACCGTCCCCGTAACAAATCGCGCATCCTCTGACAGCAGATAGGCCGCGGCTGCCGCGATGTCATCCGGCGCGCCCATCATCCCGGTCAGGGGCTGAAGCTGCGGCAGGCGGTTGAGGATGTGTTCATCCTGCTGGGCGCGTTTGCTCATAGCGGTCGCGATCAGCCCCGGCGCGATCACATTTACCCGCAGGCCCTGCGGCGCGTAATACGACGCCATCGAGCGCGACAGGCCGACAATCCCGCTTTTGCTGGCGGCATAGGCATGAGTGGCAAAGTCCTCATCACCGCCCACCAGCCCCAGCACGGAGGACAGATTGACAATCGCGCCGCGTGTCTTCAGCAGATGCGGCACGGTATACTTGCACATCAGGAAGATGCTGGTCAGGTTCAGCGCAATCGTCTGATCCCATCCCTCAATCGTGCAGGAATCGACCGGGCCATCGCCGAAGCGGCGGCCACTGCCCCCGGCTGCATTGAACACGCCATCCAGCCGCCCCCACACCTCGACCGCACTGCTGACGGCCTGTTCGACAGCGTCCGGCTCAGTAAGCTGCACGGTGACAGGGTGAGATTCGGCGTTCATCTGGCGGATTTCATAGCGCGTGTCTTCGAGTCCGTCGGTGTCACGGTCGAACATCAGCACGCGTGCGCCTTCTGCGGCGAAACGGATGGCCGCTGCCCGTCCGATCCCGCTGGCCGCCCCCGTGACGATTAGTGCCTTATGCTTCAGGCGTTTGGTCAGATCCACGCTGTCCCCCGCCGTATACCTGTGCAATCCGGGCGCGATAATCATCGTAGGTGCGTTCGAACAGATCGGCAGTCGCTTCTCCGCCAATCAGCACACTGCTGGTCAGCACCAGCGGCGGCTGACCGCGCTTTGTCAGTTCATCCGCTACCATCGACTTGAGCGCGTTGACGACCACCGCGTAACCGACGGTCGAACCCGGCCCGACCGGGTACGCCAGCCCGTCGATCTGCACCATCGCATCCCCTGCCGGAGAGCCATTGTCGATCACCACATCGGCGAGGTCAGTCAGCTTCTGGCCGCTGGGATGTTTAGCCGGGGACGCATCACAATGATCGACCGAGACCACCGCGATCACCTTCAGGCCGCGTGCCCGTGCCCCCTGCGCCACTTCCACCACGACATTGTTCACGCCGCTGTTGGAGAAGATGATGAAGCTGTCCTTCGGGTTGAAGACGAAATTCCGCAGGATCATTTCGCCGAGGCCCAGCACTTTTTCCAGAAACATCGCCTGACGCTGCCCATTCGCGCCGACCACCTGCGTGTGATTGGTCAGCGACAGTTCGACAATCGGGTGAAAGCCGGGGAAACTGCCGTGACGTGGGAAGATCTCTTCAATCGGAATGCGCGAATGCCCGGTCCCGAACAGGTGGACCAGTCCGCCGCTGGCAATCGACTCCGCGCAGATCTGGGCAGCGGCGGCGATATTCCCGATTTGTGTATCACGGATGCGCTGCACAATCGCGGCGGCAGCATCAATATAGGCGAAGGCTGGCTGTGTATCCGGTGTTGTAGGGCTATCTGTCATAAAATTGTCTGTTCCTTTCAATCCGTGTTACTGCTGGCCGCATCATGATAGGTCGCTTGCTGCGACGCCCACAACGCCGCACCGACCATCCCGGCATCCAGCCCAAGCGCGGCCTGTACAATCTGCACGTCGGTCAGATCAACGGTGTGACAGTGCTGCTGGATGGCCTCGCGTGCTGGTTTCAGCAGCCAGTCACCGAGCGCGGTCAGGCCGCCGCCGAGGATGACGCGATCCGGCGCGAAGAAGGTGATCGCATTGGCAAGCCCGATGCCGAGATAGAAGCCCGCCTCGCGCAGTAATTCGGCAGCGTGGGGATCACCGCTGGCCGCTGCATCCCGGACGGCTGCTGGCGTGAGTTTATCTGCCTGCGCCAGTGCGCTGTCGGAGTGCTGACGGGCGATCTGTGCGGCCTTCGCAGAAATCGCTGCACCACTGGCAACCGCTTCCAGACAACCGTGACTGCCACATCCGCACTGAGGGCCGCCGGGCTGGACGATCTGGTGGCCGAATTCACCGGCAGCGCCTTTCAGCCCCATGTGCAGGCGTCCATTGAGCGCGGTCCCGCCACCGATACCCGTGCCTAAGGTGAAGCAGACACAGGTCTGTGCACCCTTCCCCGCACCGAAAACGGCTTCGGCCAGTGTGAACGAACGCGCATCATTCAGGATCGCGACAGGTAAACCCGTCTGCTGTGCCAGTGCGGAGACGACCGGTCGCTGATACCAGTCCCCGGTGATATTCGGGACCAGCAGCGTCCTGCCCGTTTCGTAATCCACCACCGCAGGCACGCCAACGCCGATTCCCTCCACCGACACGCCGCTTTCCGCAATCAGTTGAAGCGCCAGCGATCCCATCGCATCCAGCACGTCTTCGGGGATGCCGCTGGTCGGCGTCAGGATCACACGGCGCAGCCCGACGGTTCCGCTTTCCACATCAATGATCCCGGCGGCGATTTTCGTTCCGCCGAGATCAATGCCTATGTAATAACCCATGCGTGAAAATCAGCCCCGCCCGGATTGACCAGCCAGCCCGCGCAGCCACAGGTCAATCGGCTTCTCGACCTTCGGCGGCTCATACGGGAAGTCAATGCGGCGGCCTTCCCCGGCGGACTGATAGGCGGCATAGATGATCTTCAGCACTTCCATCCCGTCTTCACCGGTTTCAATCGGCTCTTCCTTGCCAAGCACAACGTTGACGAAATGCTGCATTTCCTGCGGGAAGCCGTAGTTCCACTCTTCTTCAAAGCCGGTGAACGTCCAACCGGTCGTCGTGTCGGCCTTCTCGACCGCGTAGCCGTAACCGACCTTGCTGTGTGTCAGCAGCGCGTTACCGCGAATCAGATCCGCTGAGGTATGCCCCTTCGTCCCGTAGATCGCGCAGCGGTCATCGATGCCGCCCGTCTTGGCCCAACTATTTTCAGCCACGCCGATCGCGCCGTTTTCAAACTCGATCGTGCAGATGCTGTGATCTTCGCCGCGTGTGCGATCCTTATGCACAAACTGCCCCATCACCGCGCTGACGCTCTTCACTTTAGGGCGTCCCAGAATCCAGCGGGCGAACTCAATCGAGTGGCAGCCCATATCCAGCAGCACACCACCGCCGGACAGGTTGACATCCCAGAACCACGGCGAGTGTGGGCCATCATGCTCTTCACTCTGCTTGACGAGGAACACCTCACCAAGCGCGCCTTCATCCACCAGCCGCTTGGCGCGGACGTATTTCGGCGCAAAGCACAGCATCTCGCCGTAGACCAGCTTCACATCGGCCTGATTGACAGCGTCCAGCATCCGCTGCCCTTCTTCCAGCGTACGGGCAAACGGCTTTTCGCACATGATGTGCTTACCGGCCTGTGCCGCCGCGACCACCACTTCTTCATGCAGATAATTCGGCACGCCGACTGTGATCGCGTCGATGTCGTCACGGGCCAGCAGTTCGCGGTAATCTTCATAGGCGTCGGGGATACCGCGCTCATCGGCAAACTGACGCGCCTTGCCCGGGCTGCGCGATGCGACTGCGACCACATCGGCTTCTTTCACATGCTTCAGGCCATCGACGTGAATATTGCCGATAAATCCACTGCCGATGACGCCTACACGTACTTTTTCCATCATCCTTACCCTTCAACTATCGGGGCGATATATCTCTAAAATGCGGACAGAACCAACCCTGTCGTTCAGGCCGTATCCGCGAAATCTTCATCACACATTACAGGGATGCCCGACGGGGCGTCCGCTGTAAATTCGTAAAATCTCAGGCGGACATCCTGAAGGATGTCCCTACAAATTCCCCTTGTCATTGTCTTATGGGCGGGAAGAATCCCGCACCATATGACACAATCGGTCTAAACCACCTTCTGGCTGATCTGCCCGGACTGCTTGTCCTTCAGGATGACCTTCGTGCGGCCATCCGGCATCTTCTCTTCCTTGATCAGCCAGTGCGCATCATCATAGGACTGCTGCTCGACACCCGTGTCTGCTTCCTCAGAGCCGCGCCAGATTTCCAGATTTACCGGTTCCCACTGTTTGCTTTCAGCAGAGCGATAGGCCGCGTCCATGATGGCGTTGACAACATAGCCGTCGTAGAACGTCTCCATTGGCTGACGGCCTTCATCGAGCGCGTTCAGCATATCGGCGAACATATCGGTGTAACCGAGCGACGCCACCTCATCGCCGACCGGGAACAGCCAGCCGGTGTCGGACTCGGCTTTTTCGGCCACATAACCGCCTTCACCGACCGCCGTGAACATCTCGAAGCCGGTCCGCAGCCAGTGATTGAGCCAGATCGTCCCCTCAGTCCCGCTGACCTCGTCACGGAGGTCCATGCCGCCCCGGAAGGTCCAGCTCACCTCGAACTGTCCGATGGCGCCGCTGGTATAACGCACCAGCCCGACCGCGCTGTCCTCGGCTTCAATCGGATGCACCTGCGTATCCGCCCAGCACATCACTTCCAGCGGACGCACATCCTTGCCGATGAAATTCCGGCTGATCTCGATGCAGTGACAGCCCATGTCCACAATCGCGCCACCGCCGGACATCTCCTTGTTCCAGAACCAGTCGCTGTGCGGGCCGGGGTGTGTCTCACGGGAACGCGCCCACAGCACCTTGCCGAGCGCCCCACCGCGCACCGATTTAATCGCCTTCAGCGTCTTGGGCGTGTACACCAGATCTTCGAGATAGCCAGCAAACACACCCGCCCTCTCGACCATCTCCAGCATGCGTTTCGCTTCTTCCGCGTTACGTCCAAGCGGCTTGGTGCACAGAATCGCCTTACCCGCTTCAGCCGCCAGCCGCACTGCTTCTTCATGCAGGGCATTGGGCAGACCGATCACGACGACATCGGTATCCGGATGCCGGATCGCCTCGGCCATATCGGTCGTCGCATGCGGGATATTCCACTCACTGGCGAACTGCCGCGCCCGTTCCTCGCTGCGGGAGTAGACGACCTCGACCTTATCGCGGCTGCGTCCGCCGTGCAGCGTCATGGTGTAAAACATCCCGATCAGACCGGTTCCGAGCATTGTAATTTTATGCATTAAAAGTTTCTCCAAAAGATAAGCTATATCCTCACCCCCAGCCCCTCTCCAATACTTGGAGAGGGGTGTCGAGCGGAGCGAGACGGGGCGAGGAATAAATTACTGCCGCAGATTGCGCTGCCGCCCGTAAACCAGAATCAGCGCCAGCAGTGTCAGCCCGAAGATGATCAACTGATAGGCTTCCTGAAGTCGCATCGCGCGCAGCAGGCTCTCCGTAAGCTGAAGCACCAGCGCACCGGACATCGTCCCCCAGTAGCTGCCTTTGCCACCCGCCAGCACCGTCCCACCGACAACCACCGCCGCAATTGACGGGAACAGGTACTGGTCTCCCAGATTGAGGAACACCGTCTGCGAGAAGGCCAGCAGGATGAAACCGGCAAAGCCCGACAGCATCCCGGCCAGTGCATAGGTCAGGATCACCATCCACTGCACGCGCACACCGGAAAGCTGCGCGGTCGTCCGGTTAACGCCAATCGCGAAAAGCTGTTTGCCGTAAGTTGTCCGTTCCAGCAAAAACCACATAAAGACGCCGAGCGCGATCCAGATAAACACCACACCGGCGATCCCCGCCACCAGCGGCGCGGAGATCAACTGCACCATCAGGGGCGGGATGCGGCCAATCAGCTCCCCCTGCGTCACCTGAAGGATCGTCCCCTGCACGACACCAGCCATACCGAGGGTCATTACCAGCGGCGGGATTTTAACCACCGCGATGCCGATGCCGTTGATCGCACCGATGATGCCACCCGCCACCAGCGCCAGCGCCAGCCCCACCGGGATCATAGCGTTGTCGCCGTTGGTCACGCGGTAGACCAGGATCGCGCTGAGGGTGACGACCGCCGCCGCCGAGAGGTCGATGCCTTCCCTGCCGCTGATAATCACCAGCGTCTGACCGGCAGCGATAATCCCGAGGAAGGCGGCCAGCCGCACAATCGTGATCGCCTGATTAGCGTTCAGAAAGTTCGGGTTGATCAGCCCACCAGCGAAAAACAGGATCACGGCCAGCAGCAGCGCCACCAGCGGAGGCGAAAAACGATCCCGCCACGAGCCTCGCTGTGTCGGGTTTTGGGTTGGAGATACCACACTCATCAGCGCACCCTCGATTGAATCAGATTCCGCACCAGCCGAAGAATTCCCGGCCCTGCCAGCGCGATGATGATAATCAGCGCATCCACCAGCGTCTGTGACCATGTCGGCACATTGGCAAACGAGATGATGTTACGGATCACGCCGAGGATCACCACACCGAGGATCGCGCCGATCACGCCGCCCTGACCACCGCTCAGACGAGTCCCACCGAGCACCACCGCCACCACCGAGTCGAGCGTCATGCTGCTGCCGATGCTGGAATTACCGGTGCTGATGCTCATCGTCAGGGCAATCGCGCCCATGGCGGAGAGCAGTCCTGACAGCACATAGGTCATGAAGCGCACCAGATTGACCGGCACACCCGTCGCATAGGCGGCTTCAGCCTTGCTGCCAGTGGCATACAGAAACTGCCCGAACCGCGTCGAGCGCAGCAGCAACCAGAGAAGCGCCAGCAGTACCATCATATACAGCACAAACGGGATATCGCCCGGTGTCGAACGGTACAGGCGCGGCAGGTCCGCCGGAATCGCCCCACCCGGACGCGGCAGGATCAGCAGCGCCAGCCCGGAGAAGACGAAACTGGTGGCATAGGTGGTGACAATCGGCTGCAAACGCAGAAACGCCACAAACAGGCCGTTGACCGCCCCAGCCAGCATCCCCGCACCGCAGGCCAGCAAAAAGACCAGCACCACCTGCTCCGGCGGAGATTCCGCATTGAGCTGTGTCACCAGAATGGTATTGACCAGCGAGACCATTGCACCAACCGAGAGGTCGATGCCGCCGCCGATCACGACAATCGCCTGACCCGCCGCGACAATCGCTAGTGGTAAGAAAACCCTTAAATTTCCGTTTAAAACCCGTAGTTCAAATAAGTTCGATTGCAGGCTGTAATTGATTGCCACCGCGACGATCAGCAGCACCAGCGCGAATAAATACGAGTGTCTCGAAATCCAGCGCGGCAGTCGCAGTCCGGACTCGTGTGCACTGGGTGCGTCCATCGTTACAGCGGCTTGAGGCCCCTTCATCATGAAGCGTGTTCCGTTCCCATACTTGCAGCCACCAGATTGGCCTGATTCAGTGCATCACCGGCCAGTTCTGCGCGGAGTTCTCCGTCCTGAAGCACCAGTACACGGTCGCACAGGCCAAGCAGTTCCTCATCATCACTGCTGTAAAACAGAATGGCCGTCCCTGCCGCCTGTAACTGCTGTAACAGTGAGTAAAATTCACCTTTTGCACCCACATCGACGCCTTTGGTCGGGTCATCCAGCAGCAGCAGCTTTGGCTGACGCAGCAGCCACTTGCCGATCACGACCTTTTGTGCATTGCCACCGCTCAGCGTGCTGACCGGCGCATCCAGTGACGACATCACCAGCCGCAGGTCATTCGCGATCTGCTGACCGTCGGCATAAGCCTGTGACATCTTCAGCGGCGTGCCATAGCGCTGCCATGATGGAAGCTGCAGATTTTCCAGAATCGATCGTATCAGCAGCAGCCCTTCGGCGGCGCGATCTCCCGGCACCAGCGCGACTTCCTGCCGCATCGCCTCGCGCGGATGGCGGAAATGCACCGGCCTGCCCGAAAGCATCACTTCACCGTCATGCGGCACGGCCCCGTACAGCGCCATCAGCAGATCACTCTGCCCCTGACCCTGCAAACCACCAATGCCAAGCAGTTCACCGTCGCGCAGTTCGAGGTCAATGCCCTTCAGCACATCGGTCCGAAGCTGGCGTACACTCAGGCGCACCAGTGCATCGGCGGGCAGTGTCGATTGAGCACGCTCCGGCAGGACCGCGCCTTCTACCATCATCCCGACCAGATCACTCGGATTGACCGACTGAATCGAGGCCGAGCCGACCGTCACACCGCTGCGCAGCACCGTCGCCCGGTCCGCCACGCGGAAGATCTCCTCCATGCGATGCGAGACAAAGACAATCGCCTTGCCCTGCTCTTTCCATTGGCTGACGAGATCGAACAGGCGGTTAACCTGCTGGCTGTCGAGGCTGGCGGTGGCTTCATCGAGGATAATCAGACGGGGATTAAGGCTCAGCGCCTTCAGGATTTCGACGATCTGGCGTTCATCAGGGGGCAGATCCAGCACCATCGAATCGGGTGTAAGCGATGGTCGCGTCACGCCGGCAAACAGGTCCAGCAGGGTGCGGGTCCGCTGACGCATCTCACGCTGGTTGACCCAGAACAGGCGGCGTGGTTCGTTCCCCAGCCAGATATTCTCAGCCACCGTCATATCCGGGATCAGACTGAGTTCCTGATACACCGCCGTGATGCCCCGTCGTTTCGCGGCCTGCGGCGAAGCAAACAGCACCGGCCTGCCATCCAGCAGCAGTTGCCCCTCATTCGGGGCCACTACACCGGTGATGATCTTGCTCAGGGTGCTTTTGCCACTGCCATTGGCACCGAGCAGGGCGACGACTTCGCCGCCCTGCACTTCGAGATTGCCGTCAGCCAGTGCGACGACCCCGCCATAGCGCTTCTGAACACCCTGCGCCTGCAGCGAAATCGTCATGCTGGCTCACTTTCACAACTCATGATCTGATCCACCGCAGCCGACTACTGCGCCATGAATGCATGCGCCTGGCTCTGGCCGATGAAGCCGTCCAGTGTGTAGGATTCAGGTGCATCACCATATTCAGCGATCACATCCGCGAAGTTCTCGCTGGTCACGGACTCCGGAATCGGGACGTACAGCGAATTGCCGAACGGCCCTGCCAGCTTGCTCTCATCGACCGTATTCCCCGCGAGGATCTCAATTGCCACGCGCATTCCATCCGAGGCAACACCGGGCGGGTTCACGACACCGATCGAAGTGAAATCGGGATTCGTTTCGAGGATGTCCGCCCAGAGCTGGAGATAACCAGCACGCGCCTCACCGACCATCAGGGGCCATTCCGCCGGGTTCGCCGTCTGGACTGCGGTCAGCGCACCCTGCGCCATGCCGTCCTGTGTCCACACACCGTCGATATTCGGCAGTGATGCGAGGAAGTCGCTCATCACCTGCTGGCCGGTCGCCTGATCCCACTGGCCGCTTTCACGTCCAACCACTGTAATTCCGGGGTATTCGGCCAGCACTTCTTCCACACCGGCCATACGGGCTTCGTTCGCCGGATGTCCGACAAA
>JAEZAF010000279.1 GCA_023430545.1 Chloroflexota bacterium | reverse complement strand
CCAGTGCACCCTGCTGAAAGCTCGCCTGCCACGACACACGGGCGCTGATCTGCGGATAGGTGCCGGTGGACATCACGCGCAGTTCGCCGACGCGATAGCGCACATCGAAGGCACCCGCTGTCTCGATAAAGCCGTAAGGCAGCGCCATCCAGCGGCCATCCGGGGAAAAGGCAGCGGACTCGATGAAGTTGCTGCCTGCAAACGCCAGATAATAGGTGGTGAAGGTCTCCGACCGCAGGGCGCGGATGCCGTCTCCGGGTACATAGGAAGCGATAAAGCCGGGAAAGCGGAAGTCCGACGGGCGGGGCTGCGCTTCCGGCAGACAGTCACGGACGATGGTCCACTGCGGCACAGCGGCGGGCTGTGCGTTGAGACTGACATCGACACTCAAAACGGGGATGAGGCTGCACAGAAGCAACCGAAGCAGATGTTTAAACAGGTGTGACAAGGATGTATCCTGACCGATGGTATGGCTCAGAAATCGAACGACACATGGGCATCAGTATAGAAGCCATCGCACCTGCCGTGCCAGTGCAATCCCGCATGGGTGGTCATCGGTCACGGCGGTGACGCTCAAACCACGTCACGGCGTAATCGGTCAGGGGGCGCTGCGGGATAAGGATGGCATCTGTCCCGGCGATTTTACCTTCGCGCTGTAAGCTGGTCTCCCGCGCAAAGTCTGCGCCAAGCTGGACAAAATCGGAGTCGTCCCAGTCGATTTCGTCATAGGCCACCCACTGACGCACGCCATCGACCATGATCGGTGAGCCGGTGTGATAGCGCTTATGCGGGATGCTGGCGCGGCGTTCGGCGACATGCAGCGCGGTGTTATTGCCGTGACCCACTCCCAGCAGCAGTATCCAGCCATCAAGGTTATAGGTGTGTACCAGCGGGGACTGCTCTCCGAAATAGGGCAGCAGCTCATGATTGGCGGTGATCTGGTGGGCATGTCTGCCCCACGCAGCAAACGATACCGTCGGATGGCTGCTGCGCACGACACCATTCTGCTTGCGGAAGGTCTCGGCGATGATGCCCATTTTGCGCGTGGGCGTCAGATCGACCTCAAAGGCGGGCATGGTATCCCGAATGAGCTGCCACCACGCCTCCGGCACGGGGGGATACTGCCAGTTGGCCGGATCGCTGAGATCAGGGGTGTGCGCGGGCATGACCAGTGTCCCATCAGGGCCGAGCACATCTTCCAGCGCGAGGATTACTGATACCGGGCCACCAATGACCGGGCCGAGTGCTTTCATCGATGTATGCACCACCAGTGTCATCCCCGGCAGCACACCGAGCGCCCGCAGATCATCGGCCAGTGACGCCGGTGTCGCAGGCCATTGTACGTCTGTTACAGGTTTATTTTCATCCGGCTGACTCATGGCATGATCCTCTTCCTGGTATGTGATCCATCATGGACCCTTAAATAGTATTTGAAAACTGAACAGGACCGATCTTAACGGGGATCGGATGGGCTGTCCAGCGGGGGACAAAGGTTTAATTTTAAGCAAACACTTATCTTTTGAAGTTGGGTTGTGGCTAAAATTACAGAGAACTTGAATTTAGCGGCAGAGTATGTCATAAAGGGGAGCCGCTAAGGGCAAGAAAGTTCATTTAATCGGCTTGCAAAAGGAGTTTTTATGTCTAATAAAATGCTGCGTGTCCTGCCACTGCTGCTGCTGCTCGCACTTGCGTCCATGCTGGTCGCCCCGCTTGCTGCACAGGAAGATGGTGACACCATTACCGTTGCCCCGGGTGAAAATGTGGTTCTCGGTCTCGCCACCATCCTGAGTGGTGAAGGTCTGGTCCCGCTGGGTGCTGACATTACCCGTGGTGTCGAGCTGGCACTGGCCGCCCGCCCCAACGTGGTAATCGACGGTACTGAATTCCCGCTGACGCTGGATATTCAGGACGACCTCTGCTCGGCTGAAGGTGGTCAGGCAGTCGCCAACTACTTCGTGTCTCAGCCGAACGTGGTCGCCATTGTCGGCCCGACCTGCTCCAGCGCCTGCCGCGCTGCTGGCCCGATCCTCGACGAAGCCGGTTTCAGCACCGTCAGCTCAAGCTGCACCGCTGTTGACCTGACCGCCGAAGACACCGGTTTCACCAGCTTCAACCGTACCACTGCCAACGACGATGCGCAGGGTACACAGGCCGCCAACTTCATCTTCACCGACCTGGGCATCACCCAGATCGCGACGATCCACGACAGCAGCCCCTACGGTGAAGGCCTGGTCGAGAACGTGACCAAAACCTTCGAAGAACTGGGCGGCGAAGTGGTGTTCGCAGATGCGATCAACGTCGGCGATACCGACTTCCGTAACCTGCTGGACAGCGTCGCCAGCTCTGGCGCACAGTTGATCTACTTCGGCGGCTTCCCGGCTGAAGCAGCCCGTATCGCACAGCAGCGCGGCGATGTCGGCCTGGCCGAAACCCCGCTGATGGGTGCTGACGGCATCTACACGCCGGAATTCGTCACACAGGCCGGTGATGCGGCTGAAGGCGTTTATGCTTCGGCCCCGGCCCCGGCAGACAGCGCCCCGTACGACGAATTTGTCGCCCTGTACGAAGAGACCTACAGCACCGCCCCGACCGCCGCTTTCCATGCCTATGCCTATGACGGCGCGATCATGCTGATCGATGCCATCGAAGCCACCGGTTCGCTGGATGACTCGGGCAATCTGGTTCTGAGCCGCGCTGCAATTGCGGAATATGTCCGCGCTTACGGTGCAGAAGAATCGGTCGCCGGTCTGTCTGGTCCGCTGTCCTGCGCGGGCGACGGTGAATGCGCACTCGGCGGTATCGGCTTCTTCCAGGTTCAGGAAGGCGAATACGTCCGTCTGGAAACCAGCGCCGACACGGCTGACGCCGATGAAGACGCCGCCGCCACTGAAGAAGCTGGCGACGAAATGGAAGCCACTGAAGAAGCAACCGAAGAAGCCGGAAGCTAGTATCATCCGGGTCTGAAGTCCGCTATAAAAACAGGAGCGCGTATGCGCTCCTGTTTTTGTTTGTTACGGGTGTATTGAGGTGGAAAAGCCCCCATCCTAAATCCTTCCCCCAGTCGGCAAACCGGAGTTTGCTACGCAACCTCGGTTTGCATTCCGAGGGAAGGACTTTTTGCGTGTGAGTGGGTTGATGCTCTTCCCAGCATTGCAAGCAATGCTGACCCGTTGCTTGACTCCGAGGGAAGGGGAATTGATCTACTGTGACCTGTCGTTCTCCCATTCCCTGGGAATGGAGCGAACGAAACGAAGTTTCGGCGCGGAAATGACTGGGGGAAAGAGTCGGGGATAGGGGGCGCTTTTCCGCATCAAAATCCCTCAACTCGGTGTATATCGGGCCGGACAAGTCCGGCCTGTTGATGGCTTCCCTAACCCGCCGTGCCTGCACTCGGGGCGTCGTCCCCACCAGATGCCGGAGCCTGATCCAGCTTGCGCAGCATCACCTTGTCAATGCGCTTGCCGTCCATGTCCATCACTTCCAGTTCCAGATTACCGATGCGGACGCTGTCACCTTCCTGCGGCAGATGATTGAGCAGTGCCAGCACCAGACCGGCGAGGGTGGTGAAACTGGTCAGGGTAATATCGTCCGGTGTAGGGATCTCCAGCCGGTCACAGACCTTGTCGAACGGCTCCATCCCATCGATCAGCCAGCTGCCATCGCGCCGCTGGATGTACTTGCGTGCGGCCTGCTCGTATTCGTCGTAGACCTCGCCAACCAGCTCCTCGATCATATCCTCGAAGGTCACCAGCCCGGAAGTCTGGCCGTGTTCGTCCATCACCAGCGCCATCTGAAGCTGCTGCCGCCGGAACATGTTCATGATCTCATCGACGTAATTGGTCTCCAGCACATAGACCGCTGGCAGGAGCAGCCCTTCGAGATCGATCACGCGATTCAGGTCACCGTGCATCAGATAGGGCAGCACATCCTTGATATGCAGAATGCCGACCATCGAGTCAATGGTGCCAGAGTAGACCGGCAGGCGGGCGTAACCCGTCTGCGTGAATTTCTCGACGATGTCCGCAAGTGATGTGCCGGTCGGGATGGCGGTCATGGTGGTGCGCGGCGTCATCACGCTGCGGATCGAGCGGTTACTGAACTTGAAAACCTTTTCGATCAGTTCGACTTCCTCGGCCTCGACCGTGCCGCTTTCCTGCCCTTCCGTCAGCATATAGACGATGTCGTCCTTCGTGACGATCACCTCTTCGGTGGTCTGCTGGCCGAGGACGCGCAGCACCAGATTGACGGACATGGTCATCAGGGCGATGACCGGGCGGGCCAGCCGCGAGAGCAGCACCATCACGGGCGCGGCGACCATCGCGAAGCGCTCGGCATTTGCCAGTGCAAAGCGCTTCGGCACCAGCTCGCCGAAGATCAGCGAGATATAGGTAATGAACGCCACCACCAGAAGCAGGCTCAGGGCGGTCGCGTAGGGCGCAAGCTGCGGGATATTCCGAAGCTGCACTTCAAGCACCTGACTGATACGCGCACCGCCGAAGGTCGCGGCGAACGTACCGATCAGCGTAATGCCGACCTGAACCGTCGCCAGAAAGCGATCCGGGGAATCGGCCAGATCCATGGCCTGACGTGCCGCCTTCTTCCCCTCGGAGGCGTAGGCTTCAAGCCGGCTTTTACGTGAAGACACAATCGCGATTTCCGAACCCGCGAAAAATCCGTTGGCGAGTGCCAGCAGAAAGATAATCAGAATTTCGACACCAATATCACCTAGCATGGCGGGATGCAGTCCTTTTTTGAGCTATTTGCGGTTAATTTTGGGCGAATATATGAGTGTGCGCTATCATAATCCCCTAACATTTCATGAGCGTTACCCAAGCCTGTCGAAATGCTGATGTCACGCGGGATTATATCGACGGTGTTTAAAACGCACTTCAACTTTTACATGTTTTACACGGAGCAATTTTTATGGCGGAGCTTTCGGCTGGCAGGCCACGACGAGGAATCGTCAATAGTTTAGGGGATCGACTGACCAGTGATCCCGTGCAGGTCATCCTCTATGTGCTGGGGGGACTGCTTGTCCTGTTCTTACTGTTTGTCGCGATCAGCAATATCGCCAGCGGCGCGTTCACGCTCGAACGCTTTCTGCGGCTGGTGATCTTCGGGCTGGCGCAGGGCAGCATCTACGCGCTGATTGCGTTGGGATACACGCTGGTCTACGGCGTGCTGATGATGATCAACTTCGCCCACGGTGAGGTCTTCATGTCCGGCGCGTTTATCGGCTACTTCGCCATCAATGCGCTGGATCAGGCCGGACTGACCGAGAGTCAGCCGCTGCTGTCCATCCTGATTACGCTGGTGGTGGGCATGGCTGCTTCGATGGTGGTCGCCACTATTCTGGAGCGCATCGCCTACCGTCCGCTGCGCAATGCCCCACGTCTGGTCCCGCTGATTTCGGCAATTGGCGCATCGATTACGCTTCAGCAGTTGTTTCTGCGACTGTTCGGCAGCGGCACGCGGGTTTACCCAAGCCTCAACCTGTACATCCTGCCGCAGACGTGTGTCGAGCAGACCCGCGAGGGCGAATGTCTCGGTATCGATCTGATTCAGGGATCGTATCCGGTGCAACTCGCGGGAATGAACCTGCAGATCCGCCCGCTGTACTTCATTATCTTCTTCCTGGCGCTGTTCTTCATGGGTGGGCTGTGGTACATCGTCCAGCACACCAAGACCGGACGTGCCATGCGTGCTGTCGCGGAAGACAAGCCAACTGCTGCGCTGATGGGCGTCAACGTTGACCGCGTGATCCTGATCACCTTCCTGCTCGGTGCGGCGCTGGCAGGTGCGGCGGCGGTGCTGTTCGCGCTGTATAACACGCAGGTGACGCCGTTCATGGGCTTCACACCCGGCATCAAGGCATTTACGGCGGCGGTGCTGGGCGGCATCGGCAACATCCCCGGCGCAATGGCCGGCGGACTGCTGCTCGGTATGCTGGAGTCGGTGGCCCCGGCGCTGCTCGGTCTGCAGACACAGCTTCAGGACGTGATCGCCTTCGGCGTGCTGGTGCTGATCCTGATCTTCCGTCCGACCGGCATTTTCGGCGAAGTCCTGTCGAAGAAGAAAGCGTAGGTGGCGACGATGTGGATGAATCTTCTCGATCGCAGCGCCCTGCGCAGTGCGTTTTACGCTGGCATTACGATGGTGCTGCTGACTCTGACCGGCATTTTCGGCTCATTCTCCCGCCGCTTTGTGCTGGAAGATCAGCTCTCGCTCAGCACGGTGCTGCTGATTGGCACACTGGTCGGCGCAGGTTATCTGGTCGGCAGTCAGGTACGCAGCCGCTTTCTTGACCGCGTCACCGGCGCTGGCACACTGGACGGACGTGCCGCCTCAACCGTGATCGCTAACAGTATGGCAGGTGGTCTGCTGGTCGCGGCGATGCTGGCCGTAGTGGTGGCCCTCACCACCGCAATTGATATGCGCTTCGTCTTTCAGAATTTAGGCTCGCTGCTGGGCAGTCCGCTGGTGCTGGGACAGACCGAACTGCTGCCCGCCGTCCTGACGCTGCTGGTGGTCGGGATTGTCAGCGGCGCGGTGGGCGGTCTGCTGGTGTTTGTGCCGCAGCGCGTGCGCGAAGTGGTTATCATCAGCCTGCTGCTGACGGTGGTGCTCGGCATCCTTCAGGGACAGATCAATAACATCATCACGCTGGCGGATGCGCTGGCGGTCACGGTGGCTTTTGCGGCGGCGGCGCTGGTCGCGCATCTGCTTCAGCCGGTGCAGACGCTGCGGCGGGTGCTGATCGGCGCTGTGGTGGGCGCAGTGATAGGGATTGCCCTGGGCATGCTGGCTCCATCCGGACTTGAAACCGGCGGCTGGATGCGGCTCGGTGGGCGCGTCCCGCAGATTCTGGGGCTGGCGGCCAATGGCAATCTGCTGTTTTTCGTGCTGGCCTATACCGGCATTGGAGTCCTCGGCGCAGTCGTGACACGCGCATCGGGAGTCACCTTCCGCGCTGCGTGGTGGATTCTGATCGCGATGGTGGTGCTCGGCGTCCTCAACTGGCAGGGAAAGATGACCTATACGGCGGCCCTGCTCTCCTTTGGCCTGCTGGCACTGGGGCGGACGCTGCTGCCGCCGGTCAGCCGCCAGTCTTCCGAACGCTATCACGATATGTCGATCCGCGAACAGCGCGGTACGACCTCGGTGATGTTCCTCGGTCTGATGGCCCTGCTGATCGTCGTGCCGGTCTTCGCGGGTCTTTCGATCACCAACACGATTAATCTGACGGCGCTGTACATCACGATGGGTATCGGCCTGAGTGTGATGATCGGCTACGCGGGTCTGCTGGACCTCGGCTACGTGGCGTCGTATGCCATCGGCGCATATACGATGGGTCTGCTGACGACACCGAGCCTGATTACCTGCGGCGGCCTGACCGCTGATCAACTGCTCGATCAGGGGCTGCGTCTGGCCGAACTGCCGACTGTCTGCACGGGGATGATGACCTTCTGGACGGCGCTGCCCGTCGCAGTCGTCGTCAGCGCCCTGACAGGCATGCTGCTCGGTGTGCCGGTGCTGCGCCTGCGTGGGGACTATCTGGCAATTGTGACGCTCGGCTTCGGTGAAATCATTCAGGTGCTGATCAAATCGACCGCGCTGAAGCCGCTGCTGGGCGGCGCACAGGGCATCATCCAGATCCCGACGCCGCGCGTCAACCTGAGCACGTTCAATCCGGCATGGGATGTCACCCTGACACGCTCGACCGAGCTTTACTATCTCTATATCTTCTGTGTGATTGTCGCGGCGTTTGTCGTGCTGCGGCTGATCAATACCCGTCTGGGGCGTGCGTGGCGTGCCATGCGCGAAGATGAGGACGTGGCCGAAGCGATGGGCATTCATCTGGTGGGGACGAAGCTGCTGGCCTTCGGCATCAGCTCGGCCTTTGCCGGACTGGGGGGCGCGGTGTTCGGCGCGTCGTATCAGAGCATCTTCCCCAACAGCTTCACGCTGATGGTGTCGATCAATGTGCTGAGCCTGATCATCATCGGCGGCATGGGATCGATCCCGGGCGTGATCCTCGGTTCGTTCATCCTGATCGGCCTGCCGGAACTGATGCGCGAGTTACAGGATTATCGTCTGCTGGCGTTTGGTGCGCTGCTGGTGGCGGTCATGGTGCTGCGTCCGCAGGGACTGCTGCCCCCGCAGCCGCCGCGCCTGTCGGAATTCGCCAGCGGTGGCGATCCGGAACGTCAGGTGACACAGGGATCGCCGCTGGTCTCGCAGCGTCAGGGGACTGACTAGGACTTCCCGATGCTGAAGCCAGTGATTCAGGAATTGCATGACTTTGGCGCTCCAACTTTCGAGCAGGATTACATGATCTATCTTTGGAACGAACCCTTATGAGTACAAATGACAACGGGTATCTTCTGGATGTCCAGACCATTACCAAACGCTTCGGCGGCCTGACAGCGGTCTCCGAAGTCGAGCTTAAAATCCGGCAGGGTGAGATCATCAGCCTGATCGGTCCGAACGGCGCAGGCAAAACGACCTTCTTCAACTGCGTCACCGGCTTTTATACGCCGGAGGTCGGCGACATCGTCTTCAACGGGCGCAGTATCAAGGGCAAGCGCCCTGATCAGATCATGCGTGCCGGAGTCGCCCGCACCTATCAGAACATCCGGCTGTTCGGCCAGCTTACGGTGCTGGAGAATATCCTCGTCGGGATGCATGCCCGCTTACAGTCAACACTGTGGGGTGCACTGCTCGGCACGAATTATCAGCGGCAGGAGGAACAGGCTTCGCTCGATAAAGCGATGAATCTGCTGAGCTACTGTGGGCTGGAAGGCCGTGGCGATCTGCTGGCGAGCAATCTGGCTTACGGTTATCAGCGGCGGCTGGAAATCGCACGCGCCCTGGCCTCCGAGCCGAAGCTGCTGCTGCTGGACGAACCGACCGCAGGTATGAATCCGCTGGAAACCGAAGAGATGATGCACTTCATCCGCCAGCTCCGTGATGAGCGTGCGCTGACGATCTTCCTGATCGAGCACGATGTCAAGCTGGTGATGAACGTCAGTGACCGCGTAAACGTCATGGACTATGGCCGCAAGATCGCGGAAGGCACACCGTCGGAAGTCCAGCGCAACCCGAAGGTGATCGAAGCCTATCTCGGCGCTGGCCCGGTGGACGAAACCGAAGCCGCTGTCACCGGACGCATGGAATAGAGGATACCCACAAATGGCAATGCTTGAAGTCCATGACATCCATACCTATTACGGCAAGATCCACGCGCTGAAGGGTATTTCCATCAGCGTGGAGGAAGGCCAGATTGTTACACTGATCGGCGGTAACGGCGCGGGGAAATCGACCACGCTGAACACGATCTGCGGCATCACTCCGGCGGCCAGCGGCGCGATCCGCTTCAAGGGGGAAGACATCACGCATACCCCGGCGCACCAGATCGTCACGCGGGGGATCGTGCAGTCTCCGGAAGGCCGCAAGATCTTCACCCGCCTGACCGTGCGCGAGAACCTCGAAATGGGCGCATTCATCCGTAATGATACGGCGGAGATCGCCCGTGACCTCGACTACGTGTTTGAGCGCTTCCCACGCCTGAAGGAGCGTCAGCGTCAGCTCGGTGGGACGCTCTCCGGGGGTGAGCAGCAGATGCTGGCGATGGGCCGCGCCCTGATGTCGCGTCCGCGCCTGCTGCTGCTGGATGAGCCGTCGATGGGGCTTGCGCCGCTGCTGGTGCAGGAGATCTTTGGTGTGATCGAATACCTCAACAAGCAGAACGGCACGACCATCCTGCTGGTGGAACAGAACGCGCTGATGGCGCTCGGTATCGCGGATCAGGCTTACGTGCTGCAATCCGGTTATATCACGCACAGCGGCACGGGTGAGGCGCTGCGGCATGATCCGTCAATCGTCGAGGCATATCTGGGGAGTTAGAGTCTGTAACCCGTGGGCCGGAAAAATCCGGCCCATTTTCATACCATCTCGCTGACTATCACGCTGTCGGCCAGCCGCCCTGAAAGAGCTGATCGTAGGCGAGTGTCCAGGGGGGACGCAGGAAGCCCAGCGCCCGAACATCTTCGAACCAGAAGCCAAACGGAGAGCGACGGGCATAAGTACCACCGCCGATCACTTTGCATAATCTCCCCATGCAAGTTTCAGCGAGTTCAGCGACCGCTGTCTTGGCAATCAGCGTGTCGCGTCGTCCAGCGAGTCCCTTCTGCTCGACAGCACGCAGCATCCCTTCATAGGCCTGCTGGATCAGCCAGCCTTCGACTTCCGCCCGTTCGAATTCGATCTGCTCATAGGCATGTAATGTGCTGCGCCTCTTCTCCAGAAAGGAACGAGCCGTGTTCAGGGCGGTCTCGACAATCCCAACCACGACGGCGGTAAAACAGCAGGCGCTGACTAAAAAGACGGGCGCGGCGAGTTTAGAGAGGTTTCCCGGCCATGCACATCGGATCGCGGGAAAATCATCGAACGACAGCGCGTGGCTCTGTGTCGCGATCATGCCATGCCCATCCCATGGAGCGATCAATCTGACCCCGGCTGAACCGTCCCACGGGATTTCGCGCATATCGAAGAAGAACAGATCTGGTGTCTGCTCCCCTGCTGGGACGGCGGTCGTAATCATAAAAGAAGTCACACCGGAGCCGCTCCCAAAATGCTTTTGTCCGCTGATAAGGTAGGCAGCAGGGTCATCTGAAGCTGAAGCATCCATGTGGGCGATGGCTTTGGTTTGCGCGATATCACCGCCGCTGCCGGGTTCCGAGGTAATCGTCCCCCACCAGTGACCGTCAACGGCACTTTGGGCACAGATGTTACACTGCTCTTCCCATGCGGCCTGCGAAGACGGCTCAACCTGCGGTGTTGCCAGCCACAGGGCAAGTACTGATGGATGCATCGCGGACACGAGCGCGACAGAAGAGTCTCCGTGGGCCAGAATCCGCAGCAGTTCGCAGATCGGGCGGGTTGAATGCTCCATGCTTTCCCACAGACCACCCTGTTCGACAGGCACGCCTGTCAGCAGGAAGCCTGCCGCTTTCAGATGATCGAAGTCGGCCTGGACAAGTTCGCGTCGTACTTGTCGCTCGCCTCGCTGCTGGGCAAATTCGGTGGATACGGCCTGCACATTTTCAATGATCGCTGCGATGTTCATGGTCCGATGTCCTCATCTGTTAAATAGTGCCACTGCGTCTCTTAACCATCAGCCTGATATGGCCGCGCCTGTACCTTACCTCCTGACAATTTTCGCTATCACCTGACTATTATCATAATGGCCCTTTTCCGTATGGCAAACAGACGGTGGTGAATACTAACGGACAGTACCGTGGACCATCCTTAACCCGGAAGGCAGCGGCGTGCCGGTGATCCATGCCCGGATTATCGCGCTGAACAGGTCTGGCGCTTCGACATTCCAGCCGTGACGCACACCGGGAGCGACGCATCCCACCGCATTCGGCAGCAGTCCGGAGATAACCTCAACCGCCCGAAGGATGATCTCCGTTTCGCGTCCACCGGCGGTGATAAGCGTGGGGACCTCGACCTGCCGAAATGTGTCCGGCACCTGATAAAGGGATACTTCCTCAAACACACGGCGGTAGGTTTTAATCGACATCTTCATCAGGTTCTCGGTATAGGCGATCTGCTGCTGCGGGGGAAGCCCCAGCGCCTTCGCCTGTCGGCTGGCAGCGCCGCGCCGTCTGACCAGAAACTGCATCATCCAGACCTGTGGATTGAGCAGATACCGGTTCGGCATCGGGGCAGCAGTCACGCCGCTGATCACGGCCCGGTCGATACACTGCGTGTGGCGTTCCAGCAGATCCAGTACAATATGGCCGCCCAGTGACAGCCCGACGACATGCGCTCGGCCATTCGCAGCACGTGCCTGAATCAGATCCGCGACCTGCCTGGTGGAATCCGCCACCGACACCCACGGCACCTGATGGCTTTCACCATGACCGGGCAAATCGACATTCAGGCAGTGAAAATCACTGAGGGCGGCGGTCTGCTGCCACCACATCCAGCCGCTGGCCCCTACACCATGTAAGAAGACGATACTCGGTGCGCCTTGTGTCCCGCTTTCTTCGACATAGAGCGACATGCTTTTCCCCTTTTGAATGCAATGATGCAGCCCGACTGCATACCAATCTATACGATGCTTATTGCATGGAGTTGTGCATCTGTTCTAAAATAGATGCCAGTTTTCAAACACGAAAGCAAGATTCCGGAAGCCCACCTCGTCTAAACGTGATAAGCTGTAAAGGACCCTTGTGAATGGTGTCGAAGCCTAGAAGGCCGCATCATTCACTTTTTGTTTGCGTGTTTTAATCTCGGGTCCCGGTCAGCTTTCGCGGCCTTTGTCTGTTTCAATCTGGGGGAACTTATGATTTCACGTGCATGGATAATGTTCTGGCTGGTGGCCGTCATCTGGGGGTCATCCTTCCTGCTGATCCGCGTCGGTGTGGGGGAAATGTCGCCGTCGCAGGTGGTACTGATCCGCTGTGTGATCGCGGCTGTGGGGCTGAATATTGTGCTGTTTCTGCGGGGGATGCGCCTGCCCTCTGACATGAAAGGCTGGCGTGATATGATCCTGCTTGGCATCGGGAATGCCGCGATTCCGTATCTGCTGATCGGTATTGGCGAGCAGCAGGTCCCAAGCAATGTCACCAGTGTGCTGCAATCCACCACCGCGCTGTTTACCATGCCCATCGCTCACTTTGTGATGACCGATGAGCGCATGACTCTGCCCAAGATCATCGGCATCGTGCTCGGCTTCGTCGGTGTCACCGTGCTGGCCTCGACCAGTGCGACTCCCGGTGAGGACATCAGCATCCCGCATGTGCTGTCGATTCTCGGCGGCGCACTGTCCTATGCGATCTTCTCGATCTTCAGCCGCGTCGTTACCGCCCGCCGCCGTGCGCAGGGACTGCCCAAGATCGAGCCGCTGGCAATCGCCGCCAGCACCTTCATCCCGGCCTCGGTCTTTGCACTGGTCGCCATGTTCGTCGAGCCGCTGCTGGGTGGACGTGCCGCCACGCCGTTGAGCGCCGTCTCCAGTGACAGCCTGATCGCCGTTGTCGTGCTCGGCTTCGTCAACACGTTCATCGCGTATATGTTCTTCTACTACGTGCTTCAGGAACTGGGGGCATCGCGTGCCACCACCGTGACCTATGTCGTGCCGGTCGTCGGCCTGATCCTCGGGTGGCTGGTACTGAATGAGCACATCGACGCGATGCTGCTGGTCGGCGCGGCCCTGATCTTCGCCGGTATCGCGATCACCAATATGAACTTCGAGCGGCTGTGGGCGTGGGTCCGTCCGCGTCCTGTGGTCTGATCATGATGATCAGCAGATCATGATGGTCATCAGCCCATGACCGCCGAAGAAATCGAAGCACTGATCCGCCCGGGGATACCCGATGTCAAAACAGAGGGTGCGCCTGTCTGGGCGGATTTCGGCGCGGGCTGGGGAAATTTCACCCTGGCCCTGCGCCGCCTGCTGGGGAATGATGCCGCCATCCACGCCGTAGACCGTGATGCCGATGGCTTACGGACCATCCAGCAGCGCCATCAGCAGCAGTACGCCGCTTCCCCGCTGACACTCTGGCCCCACGACTTCACCCAGCCGATCAATCTGCCGCCGCTGGACGGGCTGGTGATGGCGAATGCGCTGCATTTCGTCCCGACACAGCGTCAGGTGGAGGTCCTCACGCTGCTAGGATCGTATCTCAAACCAGCAGGGCGTATGATCGTCATTGAATACGAGATGCACTGGCCGCGCTCATGGATTCCCTATCCGATCACCAGTGAAAATCTATTAACAAAAATAAATGAGGCTGGATTTCTCCGCTGTCACTTAATTGCTACCAGACAGTCACCGTCGGGCGGTGCCGGGATGTACAGCATCATGGCGCAAAATCCTCACTTGAAATGATCTCCGAAATATTACGATTTATGAATTTTGCGTAAGATTTCGTTAGATTTCGTTATTTTTGAAACAAATTTACGATCTTCATATTCATTGAAGTCTATAATACCTCTCATCTGGAACAGGAAATAAGTACCGATCCCTGTTCGTTACAAGGAGGCCACATGGACAAAATTATAAAGCTTTTGCTACTTACCTTAATCGTTTTTGTGCCTTTACTGGCGAACTATGGCGCTGACCAGGGCACTAAACATGCCGGAACAGGCGCTGTAATCAAAGTCGATCAGGGTGGCAATCAGGACTGCCCCGATGGGACATTCGAGGCTGCCAAGTTCGAGTTCAATGGCGGTAACTACGTCCTGGAGTCGAGTGCGCCGGGTGTCACGGTCACGATCAGCAACGGGACCTCAACCGGTGGTGACTTCAGTTCCACCGTACTGATCAGTCACATCGTCGTCAAGGGCGGCAACGGTTCGGTCATTGATGAGGTCAATCCTCCGTCGATGACAGGGTCATTCACCAATGCCAATGTTCCGCCGGTTGGCAATGGCAATATCCCGGCGATCTCGAACATCAAGTTCTGCTCACCGGTCGATGTTCCGCCAACAGACGTTCCACCGACCGATGTCCCACCGACCGATGTCCCACCGACTGATGTCCCACCGACTGATGTCCCGCCGACCGATGTCCCACCGACTGATGTCCCACCGACCGATGTCCCGCCGACCGACGTCCCGCCGACCGACGTTCCGCCGACCGATGTCCCACCGACCGACGTCCCGCCGACCGATGTCCCACCAACCGACGTTCCGCCAACGGATGTCCCGCCAACGGACGTTCCGCCAACGGATGTCCCGCCAACATCCACACCGGTCCCACCCACCAGCACTCCCGTGCCGCCGACACCAACCCCTCAGGGAACCGTTGATGTCACGCCGGAAGTGACGCCGGAAAGCACACCGGACTTCAGCAGTTAGCAATCGCTTCAGCGCAGAATGAGGCTCTCGATTGAGGGCCTCATCTTTGTTCCAGCCTCCATGATGATGCTGATGCACTGACTACAGCCGCGTTCAGAATCTTCACATCCTAAAGGCTGTGAATTCTATTAACAATCAACAATGCCAGAGACTTCAGCCGTGCGACTCACTGGTACCCCGATAGCCAACACTCAGAACGTTTTAGAATGAGTGCAAGCGACAACTGGCAGGTTCCAGACCACTGACAACTTCCGAATTTTTTGTAACATCCCTCATTTTCCCCTAAAATTTACAAACTTCGCTTTCGTTGAAGTCTATAATACCTCCATCAGGCACAACACACGCAGGTCGTTTGAAGCGTCGTATCCACAGCCTTGTAATCAGCCTGCGCCATTACACCCACCGATGGAGAACTTATGAACAGAATTCTAAAAACCTTCTTACCTGTATGCCTTATTCTCGCGCTGACACTCGCTGGGATTACCGCAGCCAGCACAAGCACTGCCAGCCCTGTGAGCAGCAAGAACAACGGGGGCAATCAGGACTGCCCCGCCGGGACAACGCTGGTCGCGAAGTACAATTTCGTCAGCTTTCTCGGCATCTACCTGCCTGAAGGCATCCCCGGCGCATTGGTCATCGGCGATGCGACCGGCGGTATCTTTATTTCAGCTTTCCCGATCAGCGCAATTGTGATTAAGGGCGGCCCCGCTTCGATCATCGAGTACTACGACCCACCAACCTATATCGGTGGCTTCTCGAATGCCGGTCTGCCGCCGGTTGGCAATGGCAACACACCGGACATTTCCAATATCAAGCTTTGCACCGGTGAGCCTGAAATCCCAGTGACCAACACGCCTGTCCCACCAACGGCCACCAATACACCGACAGCGACCAACACGCCAACGGACACACCAACCGAAGTCCCGCCGACGGCGACCAATACACCAACGGATACCCCAACCCAGGTTGAACCGACGGCGACCAATACACCAACGGATACCCCAACCCAGGTCGAGCCGACGGCGACCAATACAGCGACGGATACTCCGACTCAGGTCGAGCCAACGGCGACCAATACCGCGACCGACACACCAACCGAAGTCCCGCCGACGGAAGGGCCATCGAGCACACCAACATCGATCCCACCAACGGCAACCGAAGTCGATCCGACCAGCACGCCGGTCCCACCAACGAATACACCGGCCCCGACGACGCCAGAAGTCACGCCCGATGTGACCCCCGATGTGACGCCAGAGGAAACACCTGATGTCACGCCGGAAGTCACACCAGACATCAGCTACTAAAATGGATGGTTAAAACAGAAATGAGGTTCTCAAGGGAGAGCCTCATTTTTATTTCCACCGGTTTATTTTCACAGTCTGGCAGATCGGCTATCATGGCCCTGTGAACGACTAAGACAGGAAACGGTACATGCCAAACATGGACATCATTGAAATTGACAACCTGCGCCTGCGCTGCGAGATCGGGTTCAGCCAGCACGAGATCGGCGTCAAACAGGATGTGGTGCTGACCCTGCGGCTGGGGACTGATATGCGCAAGGCGGGCGACTCCGACAACCCGGACGACGCGCTGAACTACCGCACCATCAGCAAGGCGATCATCGCGCATGTCGAGAACTCACATTACAAACTGGTCGAAGCGCTGGCAGCAGCCGTCGCACGGATCTGCGTGGTGGACCATGATGCCCATTGGGTGCAGGTGCGCGTCCATAAGCCGGGTGCGCTGCGCTTTGCGGACAGTGTGGGCGTGGTGATCGAAAGGACACGGGATGACTTCCTCAACGCAGAATGAGACTCAGACAGCCCCGACCGTCGCCTATATTTCGATTGGCTCGAACATCGAGCCGGAAGCGCATCTGCGGCAGGCCGTCGCGCTGCTGCGAGAACGGTGCGAGGTACTCGCACGCTGCGAATTACTCGCGCTGTCGTCGGTGTACCAGTCTCCGGCATATGGATTCACCGACCAGCCGGATTTTCTCGACATCGTGGCGAAAGTCCGCACCACCCTGACGCCAGAGCAGTTCAAAGCCGACGTGCTGGACGACATCGAACGGCGCTGCGGCCGTGACCGCGATTCACAGGTCAACAAGCACGGCCCGCTGACCCTCGATATGGACATTCTGCTGTGGGGTGACGGTGCGGCCTTCGAGTTCGGGGCCAAGCCGTGGCGTGTCCCGAATAAGGGCATCACGAAATTCGCGGCGGTTGCCATCCCGCTGGCCGAACTCGCGCCGGAATATGTGCATCCATTGGACGGTATCACGATCCGCGAGATCGCCGCACGTTTCCCGGCAGAAGAACGGGAGTCCGTGCGGCGCGTGGCATCCGCTGAAGGATATCTGTGATAAACAGGCAGGGATTGTCACGAACGGGCGGGATTCATCCCGCTCCTGCATCTCTGCATCGTGCAATTGATAAGCCGCCATGTAGGGACACGGCATGCCGTGTCCGGTGTTTGTATGTTAACGACTGCCGGAGCCATAGCACCTCCCCTGCAGTGCGAGTTCACCTCGCCGAGTTCACCTCGCCGATTTCTACCCTTCCGGCAGCGCCCACACCATCAGCGTGCCATTCATTGTCTCGGCGATCAGATAACGGCCATCACTGGAAAACCTGGCAAGGCGGATGATGTCGCCGCCGGTTTGCAGTGTGGTCAGTTCGGTATCGTCTGCCGTATGCCACAGGATAACCTGATCTTCATCCCGTGAGAGGCCAACCGTCCCATCTGGCGTGGTGCTGAAATAGCTGCGGGCAACTGATCGCCGGGGCAGCGCATCCGCGTCGATCTCTTCGTCGGTGACAAAATTCCAGTAGGTATCCTGACTGCAATAACGGACGTGGATCACATCCCCCCGAAAGGTCAGAGAATCGAGATAAACCTGGTACTCATAAACCTTTGACGCGATCAGATCGCCGGTTGAAATCTCACGCACGTAAATTGTAAATGTCTCGACGTGGAAGTACGCCATGCGGTCCGCGTCCAGATCAAAGGTCAGCACATTCGAACTGCCTATATCCGGGATCTCCGGCAGCAGCGTCTGGTTGACGGTATCCCATACATGGGCAGTCTGGGTGGTGGGATCTGTCACCACAATCATCCGGTCGGACGCTTCGAAAGACACGCTCATGCCTTCGCTCCACTCCATCATGAACGGCAGCAGGCTTTCTGTTTCAAAATCCCAGAAGCGCAGTTGACTACCGTTTGAAACATAGGGCAAAACATTATCAGCGCTGAAGTAAGGCCAGATGTAGCGCTCGAAATCCGGTGGGATGACCGTCTCGGCGGTGCGTGTATTGACGATCATGAACGCATCCGCGGCAGCATCGGCATCCTGTGACGGGACCAGCAGCAGCGAACGATCCTCACTCATCGTCGGGTAGCCTGATGTGAATGTCCACTGTGCCAGTCGTTCACCAGTGGCAGCATGGATCAGCGTTCCGTTCAGATCGCGGTCAATCAGCAGCACACTCTCCGGCAGTAAATGGACGTTCAGCAGCCAGTCGGATTCCACCTCAAACGATGCGATGACGGCTCCTGTTACCGGATCAAGTGTATAAGCCTCATCATCCGGGGCGATCTGAAGCAGATAGCTCGCCGCGCCAGCATACGCGAACTGATCAATCAGTGCGGCATCGATCCGCGTGCCCTTCTCCACATCCCATACGGTATTGGCAATGGCGATTCGCGATCCGTCAGGATGAAAGTCCGTACTGCCATTGAACGGGATGGTGGTGTGCGGTTCCAGCACTTCTGGTAACGTGCTCATCTCATAGATCACCGTGCCGCGATTTTGGGCCAATGCGATCAAACGGCTGTCCTGTGAAAACGGGACTCCAGAAAAGCCGCCATCTGGTTCGAGCAGGCGTGTCTGATTGACACGGTCCCAGACCACCGTATCGAAACCGTTAACAGCCACCGCAAACTGACCATCCGGCGAGAAGGCGAACTGATCGATAACGAGATTGCCTTCACCGAACTGCTGAAGGAACTCGTCAGGGGTGACTGGTGTGCTGGAATCATCAGTGCTGGCTTGCAGATCCCATGCAAAAATGCCGCTTTCCGTACCGCCATGACCACAGTCTGCGCCATACGAAAAGCTCCACGTCAGGTACAGTGTGCTGCCCTCCGGCGAAAACGCAAGGACAGGGATATCGTTGACTGACTCGCGGGGCACTTCATAGTTCGCTTCGATATTCCCTGAAACCAGATCCAGCACCTGCACTTCGACCTGAAACGATGTATTCCAGATGCCCACGCCTTCATTGGAGTCCGTATCCGATTCGAGATAGTGAACATACGCCAGCCGCGATCCGTCCGGGCTGAAGGCAACCGGCGCAGCGCCGTCCAGCGGAGTCAGCGTCTCCGTCCCGAAGTCCCACAGCGCCGCCATTGTCTCACTGCCCCCGGCGATCATCCGGCCATTCGGGGACCACGCCAGATCAGCGATCCACATCCCGAAATCGATCAGGTCCGGTTCGCCATTGAGATCCTCGGCGTCAAACAGCCAGATCCCTGGCCTGCCGTTCACGGCCAGCGTGCGCCCATCCGGAGACCAGCGAGCCACAGAGCCAACTGCGCCTTCTTCGTCGTAGGTCTTCACATGCTGCAAGCGCGATACATTATCCGGCGTGATGATTTCAACCGGCGCAGGTTGGGTAGAAGCAGGTTGTGCTGTAAGGGGCGAAATCAGGGACAGCAAAAACACAGGCAGAAAGCAGAAAACAATACGACGACCGATGCCGGCAGGCCAGTGATGCGCATTCATTGGGGTTCTCCATGTCATGCTGCAAATGTCTCTGTCTGCAATCTACCATAAAAACGCGCAGGGTATGGAAATCATCTGCCTGACGGTGGAAAAGCGTATGCGAATCTGACTGCACCATCGACTCAAAAACAGAGGCACAGCGTGGTGCTGTACCTCTGTTGACTTCAGCAGATCACTAGCGGGTCGGCAGCTTCGCGACTAGCGCGGGCCGATCACAGGCTGTCCGGCACTGGATGCACCGGGCAGGCCCAGAATACGCTCACCTGCTGGCAGATGCACAAGGCTGACATCATCGATGTAGATCTTGCCAGCCGGGGATGTGTTCTTGAAGATGAGCTTCACCTTCGCGATGTTCGCGCTTGCCAGTGTGGGCAGGTTATTGATGTCGGTGCCCCACAGTTCGTAACCATTGGTCGCCGACAGGTTACCCTTCACCTTGGTGGCTGGCGTCCCATCACCGTACTTGACGACCAGCTTCAGCTTGCCACTGGAATTGACCTGGGCATCCATCATCCAGACCAGATCAAGGGCGTCACCCACCTGCGGGTTCAGACCGGCGAAACTGGGCGTCTGCATCAGACTGCTGTTTTCAGCCGGTCCACCTTTGAAGCGGAAGGCGCAGTTCCCGCTGTAGGCAAAGAACTTGTTCTTTTCGGGCTTATCGCACTTGCCCTTGTCACCGGTCCCGTTCTTGAGCACCCACGGGTCAATGACCGGCTTGCCGGAAGCATTCACCACTTCGAAGCCACCGTTTTCGATCAGTTCACCCACAGGCTCCGGAGTCGGGGTTTCGGTTGTCGGAGTCGGGGTTTCAGTTGTCGGAGTCGGGGTTTCGGTAGTCGGAACCGGCGTTTCGGTAGTCGGAACCGGCGTTTCGGTCTCAGTACCACCCTGCACCGGATATCCGTAGATAATCAGTTGCAGCGAGTTGAGCGTACCAGTAGTCCCTGCGGAATTATCCGCAACCCTGATGGTCCATGTCCCCGCCGATTCTTCGCCCCAGTGACGCAGCGTGCTGGTCTTCCAGCTATCAAAACTGTTACCCATATCATTAATACGCGGGAAGAGCATCGTGCTGGTCGTCCCAGCCGGGGATTCAACCGCCGCGATCACTTCACCGCGAGTGGCGTGATCGATGTCAAAAACCACTTCGACATGTTCCACCACGAAGTTCTGCGGGAC
>JAEZAF010000221.1 GCA_023430545.1 Chloroflexota bacterium | reverse complement strand
GCAGCAGCAGCAGCAACAAACCGCTATTTGTTGCTACTGGCAGCACATTGATGCTGCAATTCTGCCATCGCCGCCTGTTTTGAGGGGAAAATAGTTTGCAGGCCTTGCTACTAGCAGCACATTATTTTTCGTGCTGCTGCCGCTGCTGCAACCTGCGCATACTTAAATCCCCTCTCGCGATTCGAATAACAGGCGTTCGATGCGGGGCGCGATGTCCGTCAGGGCGGAGAAACCGTCAGCGAATTCCACGCGGCGTTCCCCAATCACGACAGTTGGCACAGGATTCAGTGTGTGGTGACGGTCACCGATATGCTCGAAATTGCCATGATCGCTGGTGATAATCATCAGCCCCTCGTCATCCTGCCAGACATCGAGTGCGCCGCGCATCACTTCGTCGAAGTTTTCCAGCAGTGAGACGGCCTCGTCCAGCGTCCCACGATGGCCGAGGGTATCGGTCATCCAGTGCGAGAAGAACGCGAAATCATAGTTTCGCGAAACCTCGACCATTTTGCGGCCCGCATCATACGGAGAATAAACCGGCGTATCGGTAAAATTCAGATGCCTGCGCCAGCCTTCACCCGTCCAATCCTCGCTGAGGGCCTCTCCGCTGTACAGGCTGCTGACATCCTGCATCGGCACGCCAGCGCCGTACACCGCATGCTGGATGCTGGAACGCAGCGTTTTACCGCGTGCGATGCTGGCAAGTAGTCCGGGAGGATAGGCGTTGATGAGCTGCGCAGTCAGGCCGCGTGCCAGTACCCGTTTGAAGAGGTTATCCTGTTCAAGCAGGGCGCGGGTTTCGGCGTCGGGTTTTGGACCGTAATGCCGTCCCATCATCTGCGGGACATTCAGGCCGGTCAGGATCGCCGCCTGTCCCGTTCCACTCTGCGGACGCCCTGCTACACCCAGTGCCGCATCAGTCGGCAGAAAGATCGCCCGGTCAGACGCCTGTCGGCCTGTAGCGTGTATCCAGCGGTGACCGTTGGCGAGGGTATCCAGCGTGGGGGTTGCGCCAGCAATAAACGGATTGATGGCCGGGTCATCATCACCGAGGCCAATGCCGTCTAGAAAGATCAGAAGGATGTGCATACATCATCGATTCGGTGCAGGGATAGATCACGTTAAAAGCTGAATCCATAAGTCAGGATTCAGCTTTCAGACTTCGCAGCCGGACCGAATCTTATATCGATTGAGGGCAAGCGTTCAAAATCAGGCATATTTAGCCCTGATCGCGCAGATCCTGCAGGTATGGATTGGTGCGCTGCTCGACTTCCAGGATGGTATGGCCGCCATGTCCCGGCAGCAGGCGGGTATCCCCCGGCAGCATCTCGAAGAGTTTCGCAGCCGATGCCAGCAGTACATCAAAATCCCCACCTGGCAGATCAGTACGGCCAATGCTGCCCTGAAACAGCAGATCACCACAGAACAGAATGCCGTGATCGCGCATGTAAAAGCAGACATGACCGGGCGCGTGGCCGGGGGTAAAGATCGTCTCCAGCTCGATGTCGCCTAAGCGCACGGTCTCGCTTTCGTCGGTAAAGTAGTGATCGGGCTTGGCTGCCTCCGGGAAAAGTTCATTGGTGAAACGCAGGCCCGTCTGCGGCAGGTTATCGAGAAAGGGCTGATCCGCCTGATGGATGTAAAACGGCGCACCAGTCAATTCCTTCAGCTCCTTACTCGCCAGTACATGATCGAAATGACCATGCGTCGCCAGAATGAGCTTAATGGTGTAACCAGCATCCGCCGCATGTCTGACCAACTGCGGCGCATCTTCCACCGGGTCGATCAGGATCGCTTCACCGGTCGCTTTATCGCCGACGATATAGCCATTGGTGACAGCCAGCCCGAGTGTGTATTGCAGGATTTCAATCTGCCCCATGTGGTTTTCCCTATAGGCCTTAGGATGCGGATGCCAGCTTCTGTCGAGAGGTACGACGTAAAACGACATCCCGCAGGAAGATAAGCTCTTTCATCCGCAACAGCGCGGCGACGACCACGAACACGATCACGCCGACCACGCCCTCGATGCCAATTTGCAGCACTGTCCAGATCGTTTTACTACCTAACCCTGATAAACCAAGCGATAAACCAAGATTGGCGATTGCAAAAATTAACGGAGGGCTGAATGTTCGCCACAGTGCTTCTACACTCAAGATTGCCAGTCCCATCACCAGACTGGCGAAGGTCGCTTGCAGCACCGTCCGCGCGATGCTGTTTTCGCCCGCGCCATGCCAGCGGCGGCGCAGTACAAACAACAGAACGACCACTTCGAACATCACACCGAGCGAATTGGCAACGGCTAACCCGGCGACATTGCCCTGTTCCGGGCGGAAACCGAGCGCGGGAAAGGTCGCATCTACCAGACGATACGCGGTGAAGGTGTTCTCAGCAGTGGTCACACCGCTGAGCGTAAACGACAGGAACAGATTGATGGCCGCGCCGCCAAGCGCCGCCCATAACGGCGTCAGGGTGTCCTTATCGGCGTAGAAGCTGCGAGCGACGACTTCCAGCGCACTGTGGACGATCAGGCCGAGTGAGAAGGCCTGAAGCGTGCTGTAAACCAGCGCGGAAGCGGTGGCATCGAACGCACCACCTTCCAGCAGGCTGATCATGGGACGGCCAACCAGCACCAGCCCGACCGAGGCCGGAATGGTCGCGATCAGGATAAAGCGCAGTGCGCCAGACATCGCGCCGCGCTTGCCATCTTCATCGCCGACTTCGCTGAGAGCGGCCAGTGTCGGAAAGATTACCGTACCCATCGCCGTGCCGACCAGCGTCTGCGGGATCTGCATCAAACGCCAGCCCCAGTCCAGTGCACTGATCGACCCAGTCCCCAGACGAGAGGCGATATTGTTCATCACAATGAAGTTCAGGCTAAAGACACCCAGCCCAGCTACTCGCGGCAGCATCAGGCGGATCACACGCCATAGCACCGGATCATTCAGGCCAAGTTCCGGCGACCAGCGCGCCCGAAATCGAATCAGCCCCGGCACCTGAATCAGCAGATGCAGGGCCGCGCCAAGCACCGCGCCCATCGCGATCCCGTACACGCCAAACGGTTCAAGCAGGAACAGCACACCGATCAGAATGCCGACATCGAACATAATCGGCGCAAGGGCTGGCAGTAGAAAGTGATTGAAGCTTTGCAGAATGCCCATCACAATCCCGCTGACACTGAAGATCAGCGTGCTGACCAGCAGCATCCGCATCAATTGGACGGTCTGCTCCTGCTCCGCGGGGGTAAACCCCGACGCGACAACATTCGCAACCAGCCACGGTGCCAGAAAGAAGACAATGGTGCTGGCGATCAGTGTGGTGGTGAAGATGGTATTGATCACATGGCTGGCGGTGCGCCACGCCCCTGTCCGATCATCCTGTGCCAGATAGCCGCTGAAAATCGGGATGAAGGCATGCGCCAGTGCACCGCCTGCGATCAGGGTAAACAGCAGCTCGGGGATGCGATTCGCGGTCACGAACGCATCCCATTCTGAGCCGACACCGAAGGTCCGGGCGATAATGAACGTTTGCAGCAGGCTGATCCCTTTGGCAGCTGCAAACGCGATCATGACGGTCAGAGTCGAGAACGCCAGACGCCGTGTACGGGATCGATTCGCTTCTTCAGTGACTTCCAGCGGCGTGGTGCCGTCGATTACATCTTCCGGCAGCGGGGCTGCCCCTTCAACCGTCATTGAGTTTCGCCTTAGCTTTGCCGGTTCAATTCATCACGCGCCGCAACCGCCGCCTGATAGCCTCGGTTCAGGCTGATGGCCTGAGAAAACGCAGCCAGTGCTTCGCTGGTCTTCCCCTGACCTGCCAGCGCCTGCCCTTTCCAGTAAAAGGCTTCTTCGATATAGCCATCACTGGACTTAATAGTGGACTCGGCCAGTGAAATCACATCGTTGTAGCGACCAACTTCGTAATAGGCTTCGAACATGCCAAACTGATACCACAGCGTCCGCCAGTGGAGGCCCTGTGCCAGCGCTCGGTCAAAAGCGCGGGCGGCCCGGTCATAATCTCCAAGCTGCACCAGCGACAGGCCCATATTGTGCCATGCATAGGCATCCTGTGAGTTGACTCTGGCTTCTTCCTGCGCGACATCAAAGGCATGCTGTGCCGCCGTCGCAGGATCTGCACGGGTGCCGAGGATACGGGCAAGCAGCGATTCATCCTGAGGGTTATAGACCACGATAAAACGGCGGTTGAACTCGCGCCACTGACGATCAACCGACTGGTAATCTTCGAGGATGTTCTCGCCCATATAGCTGTCATGCAGCGTGAACTTGGCAGTATTGTCATCATAGCCGACGATGGTGCGATAATGCCCAAGCCAGTCAAAGCCTTCGAAGGCATAACTGGTTTCCAGCAGCACCGGGAAACCGTTGGAGACCAACTGCTTGATCAGGGTGAGATCGCCACCGATACGGGTCAGCGCACGCACCTGTGAATTGTCATTGACAAACGCCACCATCTCAGCCGGGCTGACATTCTTGTCCTCACGGCCCCACTTCAGACGGCTTGAGGCATAGGTCAGGTCGTTCTGCCAGCCGTAGTAGCTGAGCATCATCGTGATATTAGCAGGGCCACACTCATTCCAGCCCTGTTTGGTCCAGCGGATACCCGTGAGAAGCGCAGAGGTGCGAAAATCGACTTCAGGTGCGACACCTGCAACAGGATCACCCTGGGTAGACTGATTCGACTGCGTGTTCTGTACAGTATCGACCGTATCTACTGATGTATTTGCCTCTTCTGTCGCCTGTATAGTGGGTTCTGGTGTCGCCGGGACAGGCGTCTCAGTGGGCAGCAGCTCAACGGTCTCGACAGCTTCCTCAGTGGAGATCAGCGCTTCGACGGGTTCTTCAGTCTGAACGGCTTCTTCGGTTGTCAGCAGACCTTCAGACTCGGCACCTGGCGCGGACTGTGTCCCAACACCCCCTGCGCCCAGATCGAGACTCAGCAGATCTTCGGCAGAGAGGTTTCCATCTCCAGCCGGTGCAGCCACCGTCGGCAGGGTATCATCCGGGGCCGGACGCGGTGGCAGAAAAGCTTCCATAAATGGGAACATCGACATAACGCGTGACTGCTGTGCCGGTTCCAGTACTTCGCGGAAGGCAAGAATCCCCCCCGCTACGCCGACAATCCCCAGCACAAACAGGCCAATCACTCCCCATAACAGGAAGCGTGGTGGGGCGGGCAGTTCTCGTCTGGCCGAGTAAGCTGCTGGATTGACAGCAGGCCGTGGCCGGGTATCGTCTAATCTATCGGACATGTGTTTACAGTCTCGCTTAACAACATCAACGGACGAGTATAGCGGTAAATCACAAGGAATTTAAAGACACATTTTGACGTATTGTGGCAGAGGAGTGGTGAATTTATCGGGCGATTACCCAACGCTCATGGTACGGTGCGGTTATTTTTGCAGCCTAACGCCCCACCGCACAGGTCAAATCGCGCTGGTGAGCTGTTTCAGTTGCCTGATACAATACCTCTGTTTTGTCGCTGGCTGGAGTTTATATGCAGAAGTACCGCAATCGCATTCTTCTGGGGATTTTTATCGCCCTTGTTATCTATATCGGTTTAATTCTGCTCCTCGACCAAGGGGGGCAACTTATCGGGCGGACCCTGGAAGCCCTGAGCACCTTCCCTGCGGGGCTGCTGATATTACTGGTCGGAACACAGCTCGTTGTGGCGCTGTCACGCTTCATGGTATGGCAGTATTATCTCGGCGTGATCGATGCCAGAGATAAAATCAGCGTGCTGGACAGCGCTGTGATCTTCGTTTCCAGCTTTGTCATGGTGCTGAGTCCGGGCAAAGCGGGTGAGCTGCTCAAGACGGTCCTGTTAAAGCTGAAAACGGGCACGCCGGTTTCGCAGAGTGCGCCGATTGTGCTGGCTGAGCGCGTGGTCGATGGGCTTGCGGTATGTATCACGCTGGTTGGGGCGCTGATCCTTGCCAGCAGTCGGCTTGCGTTGGGTGACTATCTCACTTTTAGTCAGATCTTCGTTTTCACCACCACCGCCGGACTGATCTTCGGACTGGTAGCGATCCAGATCCGGCCACTGGCGCAGTTCTGCCTTGATATAATCGCCCGAATCCCGCTGATCCGGCGGCTGCATCCATGGCTTGCTGATTTTTACGAAAGCAGCCGCGAGATCTTCAAACTGAAATATGTGATCCCGGCCACATTGAGAGGTTTAGGTGTTTATATCGCCAGCTCGGTCGGCTTCGTCATCATCCTGTCAGGATTAGGGTTCGAAGTCACACCCACTCTGGTTTTACAGGCGGTCTTCATCAACGGCGTGACCACCGCCATTGGTGCGCTGAGTTTCGTCCCGAATGGCGCGGGCATCACTGAAATCTCGACCGCTGCTATGCTTGAGGCGATTGTGATACCGGGCAGCGGCGGAGTCATCCTGGGAACGGCTTCCGCCGCCGCCCTGCTGCAAGGGTTCTTTCACAAGTGGTTCCGGGTACTGCTGGGAATGGTGGTGGCGGTGATCTTCCGCAATCGCCTGCTCAGTGATGAACTGGATACCGCGCTCGAAGCAGCAGAGCAAGAACACACCAATCCGGGTATGGTACGGGTTGCGACACTGGAAACTCCGATGCAGAGAGGAAATTAACCATGTCAGAGGACATGAGCAGAATTAGTGCAGCGCCGTCCCTGTCAGACGCGGTCTGGAATATGGAAATGCACAGCCACACGCACTGGTCAAAGGACTGCGTGGTCGCGTTCGAGAAAATCATCCGCATCTGTCAGAAACGCGGCCTGCACAAAATCGCCATCACCGATCACAATACCGCCGATGGCGCACTGGCCCTGAAGAAACTCGCGCCGGAGCTGGTGATCGTCGGCGAAGAGATCATGACAACGCAGGGCGAATTGCTCGGCTACTATCTACAGGAGAGCATTCCGGCTGGCCTGACACCACAGGAAACCATTCGCGAACTGCGGGATCAGGGTGCGATCATCAGCGTCTCGCATCCGTTCGACCGTCTGCGTAAAGGGGCATGGGAAGAAGCCGATCTGCTTACGATCATCGATCAGGTGGATGCCATCGAGACCTTCAATGCCCGCTGCATGTTCATGGAAGACAATCTCAAGGCAATGGCATTCGGGAAAGCGCATCAGCTTCTGGGGACCGTAGGCAGTGATGCACATACCGCTGTCGAGTACGGAAAGGCTTACGCACGCCTGCCCCACTTTGAGGACAACCCGCAGGATTTTCTCCGGGCGCTCCGCGAGGCAGAACACGTCACCCATCTCAGCTCATGGTTTGTACATCTGGGCAGCACGACGGCAAAGTGGACCAAAAAGCTCGGCCTGCATCCGCGTGCATGGCCGGGTGGATGAGCTAACGGCACATCAAGGGGTGACGGCAGTATGCGAGACAATCGGTCGGTTAAAGGCCGTCTCCAGAATCTGGCCGCCCATCGCCGCGACTTCCGAGGGATTATCGACATTCTCCAGTACCAGCGAGACCACAATCCCCTGCCGCACGCCAGTAATCACATAGCCGTTGAACCATGAATAGGTGTTGTCACCGGAATAGGCAATCCCGACATGGCCGCCGACATTCATGCCAGTGCGTGCCGCACGGGTTGCTGCACCGAGTGTGGTCGCAGAGCGCATCATTTCCTGTAAGCGCCGGCTGGTATGGGCGGTGGTGACGGGTCTGGTCGGTGCAAGGTTATTCACCGGTGTGAAGGTGGTTTCACCGGGCTGGCGTATCCCTGACAGAATAAAAGGCATGGGGGCGTTACCTTCATTCACAATTGAAGCGGTGCTCACTGCGAGATCCAACGGAGACAGGGTAATCGAACCCTGACCGAGGATGTTCTCCAGCGTCATCACCGTTTCGGTGGGGCTGGATGGGACGGTGGTCCCCTCAGTTATACTCGGATCATCGTCAATTGGAGGCGGTGTCACTTCTTCAGTCGGGGCACCTTGCAGCGGAAGCAGTTGGTCAAAACCCGGCAGTGTATAACGCTGGTCCAGACCGTAAAGGTCATAAACTTCATCAAAGGGCGCTGGTCCCATCTCATGATACAGATTGACAAAGGGTGCCGGACACCCGAAGGCAAGACTTTCGCTCAGTACCAGACGATCCGCTGGCGGACGCTGTGCGCATCGCAGTGTGACATCATCCAGTTCGACGGGCTGTGATGCCCCTGGTTGCAGTTCATCCACAGGTACGCCATGAATGAGTGCCGCCGTCATCAGAATCGGCTGGAGCGCACTGCCTGGCTGATAGCGTCCCTGAACCGCCCGATTAAAGAACGGATTGCTTGGGTCGTTCACCAGTGTATCCCACTGCTGATCCAGTGTATTGGGGTCATACGTGGGCAGGCTGACCAGCGCCAGCACTTCGCCATCCGGTACGGAGAGGACCACTGCTGCACCTGTATAATCGCCGATGGTTTCGACAACCTGCTGCTGAATGGCAAGGTCGAGCGTCAGGCGTATGTCTGCCCCATACTGCGGCTGATGCAGCCAGTTCTGGGCGAAAAACTCCGAGAAGTCGTCTAAAGCCTCAGTGCCGCGCAGCATCTCATGATAAGCGGATTCGATTCCTCCCTGACCGTAACGCAGACTGTAATAACCGAGCACACTGTTCATTGATTGTTCGAGATAAGTACGGGCTGCCCGTCCACCATTCGTCGAGCTTGAGATCACCAGCGGTTCTTCAAACCGGTCAACGATCCGACCGCGCACAATTGACGCCTCTTCTTCAAACAGGCGCGGATTATCCTCACGTTCCAGTAGCGTCTGCTCACCTTCGACTGCCCAGTATGCAGAGGCCAGCAGGATGATGAAGAAAACGGCAGTAAAGCCATAAATCAGGCGTTGTATTTCACGAGTGAAAGGCATTGTAGCTACTTCTGAATATCCGAAAGGCGCATGATCGTCTCTGGTTTAGTCATTCTGAGCGGACAGGTGCAGTAAAAGTCCGACCATCATAAACGAGATTACCAGCGAACTTCCGCCATAGCTGACAAAAGGCAGCGTGACACCGGTCAGCGGGACCAGCTTGAGTACACCGCCCATGATCATCACGGCCTGTACCGCGAGCATCATGGATAACCCTACAGCCAGCAGCGCGGAGAAAGGATGATCCTGTTGAAGTGCGCCGACACGGAATCCACGCATCGCGATCACGGCAAAGCAGGTGACGATGATCGCAACACCGACCAGCCCCCACTCTTCAGCCACTGCCGCGAAAATGAAGTCAGAATGCACGACCGGGATCACCGTCGGCAGCCCCTGCGAGATCCCCTGCCCGAAGATATGCCCGGACGCGAAGGCCATCAGGCTCTGCACGATCTGGTAAGCGCGGCCATCGGCATCCAGCCACGGATTCAGCCAGATATCCACACGAAGCTGGACCACCGAGAAAAGCTGATAACCTGCAAACCCGGCGATCAGCATCAGCAGCAGGCCGCCCATCAGCACGCTGGCATAGCCGCTGGCGACATAAATCAGCAGGATGAACACGATAAAGAACAGCATGGCGGTTCCCAGATCCCGCTGCCAGATCAGGACGATGACAGAAAGCGCCCACATCAGCAGCACCGGACCGATGACACGCGGAAGAAACCAGACACGACGCTGGCTGTCTTCTGCGATCGAAGCACGTAGAATCGGATACTGTTCCGCCAGATAGCTGGCAAGGAACGCGACGAGGATAATCTTCAGTAGTTCTGAGGGCTGGATATGCAGATTGCCAATATTCAGCCAGAGCTGCGGCGCAAGCGAGGAGCCTGTAGGATTAGTTCCGAACAGGATCGTGCTGGACAGCAGCACCAGCCCAACCAGCAGCAAAACGTAACGATACTGCTTCAGCCAGCGGATCAGGAAGCCTTGCAGCGCCGTCAGGAGCAGCACCACTGTACCAAAAATCAGCCACAGGATCTGACGGTCGGCAAAGGCTGGTGCAAGGCGGTCAATGAGTACCAATCCGCAGCCGGAGAGAAACATCGGGACCGCGTACAGGTATGGGTCGTGATGTGCCAGCCTGCGTTCGAGCAGCAGATGCCCGCCAAAGGCGCACAAAATCCAGATCAGGGGACGCAGCCACAGTTTCAGCTCAACCGGCCCTCTCAGGATCGACAGGGACAGATAATTGACGAGCAGGAAGGCGGCGGCAATCAGCAGCAGGAGACGTTCGGTCCGATGAGTCCGAATGAACTCCTGCTCTTCTGGTGCGATGTTTTCAATAAAAGTCTCGCCAACGCCCATATACCATTAACGCCTCACCCACTAGCCAATGAGAGTAACATCACTGTATAAAACGATCGGCCAGCAGCAGTGAGAGCCGTTCGCGCACCTCAGCCGAGATGGACTGCGGAGCCGTCATGACGGCGTAATCCAGTGTGTGATGGGCGGGATAATCCGCCAGTTCATCGAGGTTTTCGATCGTCAGCGCCAGCGTCTTCTGGACGTTCTCGATATTACGCTGCATCGTCGCCATAACGATCTCTGCTGTCACAGGTTCGTTACTCTCGTGCCAGACATCATAGTCGGTGATATGAGCAATCACCCCATAGGCGATTTCCGCTTCTGCGGCGAGGAAGGCTTCGGGTGCAGTGGTCATCCCGATAATGCTGCATCCCCACTGACGATAGATGCGGCTCTCACCTTTGGTACTGAAGCGCGTCCCCTCGATGATAATAAAAGTCCCGCCCTGTTTGGCCTGTGACCCTTCGACCTGAAGCGCCGCCTCATAAAGCTGACGGCTTAAATCCGGGGACAGCGGATCTGCAACTGAAACATGACCGACCAGCCCACTTTCGAAGAAGGAGCGTCCACCGCGTTCTGATTTGGTATAGTCGAAGATCTGGTCAGGGATCACAATCGAGCCGGGTGGGTACTCTTCCTTGAGAGAACCGCAGGCATTGACGGCGATAATAAAGCGCACCCCTAACTTCTTCAGGGCGTAAATATTTGCACGGTACGGGATTTCGCCGGGGGTAAAGTAATGGCCTTCGCCATGACGCGGAAGGAAAGCGACCCGTTTGCCACGCAGGGTGCCGACGACAATATCGGCGCTGGGTTTGCCATAAGGAGTATCAATCGAGATGGTCTCTTTGTCGGTGATTTCCGGCATCCGGTACAGACCAGAACCGCCAATGACACCAATCGCAACTTGTTCCATGGGGTACCATCCTTTGAATGGAGAGAATCCGTTAAGCAGATGAAGGCTGACCGCTGATTAGCTGGTTACACAGATGGAGAGCAGTCTTCAGGCATCGAAGGCTATAGCTCCAGATCCAGCCGGAAACGCGCATGTCCAACGCCGATCACATCGCCATCGGTGACAATCACACTGCGGTTGATCAGCACACCGTTCAGCAGCGTGCCATTACGACTATTGCGATCTTCAAGCCACCACTGTCCACGCCGCAATGCGATCAGCGCATGTTCATTACTGGCGAAGTTATCGTTCACAACAATTGAATTGGTCGGCGCACGTCCGAGTGTGGTGATCGGCAGCAAGGGATAGACATCTCCCGTCAGCACATAGCTTTCGTCGATTTCACGCATCGCGACCAGACTGCCGTAAACCCGCCGGTTGGACTGAAGCTGACTGAGGGTGGTCCGATAATCACGCCAAAGTGACCAGAAGATCACCGCTGCCAATGCAAGCAGCAGCACCGCCGCAACGAGGCGTAATACGAACAGAACAACTGCGATTTCCAAAAAAACGCCGCCTTAAACCACGGGATCAAATGTATCCGTTTGGGAAAGTGGATCATCCTCGTCGTGCGAGACATCCTCCATGTAGATGAGCTGCGACTTCCCCAACAGGATCACGTCCCCGGTCTGAAGCTGATGTTCGCGGACGCGCACATTATTCACGAAGGTACCCGCCTGGCTATGGACATCAAACAGCATGTACTTGCCAAACCGTTTGCGCAGTTGCAGATGGTGGCGAGAGACATAAGGGTCATCGAGGATAATGTCGTTATCACGATATCGACCAATATTGACAATATCCTTATCCAGCCGAAAGGACCGATCACTGCTTACCAGCAGATAGGCGTTCACCTCTGAATGCTCCGTCTGTACCGGTATCATGACACGCTGCATGGCAGCCGTACTGTTCTCTGGTTTATCACTATGGACAGCCTGCACGAGGATGTGATTACGTTCCATCGTCGAGTCGCTTACAAATTCGATCAGCGGCGTATTGAGCAGTCGGTAACCGGTTTGCGTTGCAAGCGTCACGACATGCTGGCTCAGCTTCTGCGCCAATGTCGGATGGTTGGTCGTAAGGTATTCATAAATCGGTGGGCTAAGGCTGATCTGATAGAGATCTGGCGCGAACGGACGATGGTCTGCCCCATGCCGGACACGCACGCCCTGCTCCATCGCACGTGCAAGCTGTAATGCGATGTCATGGGCCTGAATCTTTTTACCGAAGAAGTTTGCAAAGGCGTTTTCAACTAAACGCTCGATGTTCGCTTCGAATCGTGAGAGAAGTTCTTCGTTCATAAGCGACATTATAGCGAAGGGTACGAAACCCGACAATCCGCATATAGGATGATGGAAGGCAAAAAAGAAAGAGCGGGGCAATGCCCGCTCTTCACGCTGTGTAGACGGTTCGATCCGCTGCTAGAAGGGATCGTAACGCAGGGTCAGATTGGGGACGTTATCCGTCCAGACCGAGAAGGTCTCAAATCCGGTCGGATTGGCTTCACGCTCGGTCTCGATCCACTGCTCGGCATCGCGGCTGTAAATCTGGTCCAGTTGTGCTTCTTCAACCGGGCGCTGTTCACGGGCGCGCACCTGAATGATGTGATAGCCGAATTCACTTTCGATCGGGCCGACAATCTCGCCAATCGGGGCAGTCTCAACCGCTTCGGCGAAGGGTGCCACAAACTGGAATGTCGGGCTCCAGTCCAGTTCACCACCCTGCGCACCAGAGCCAGTATCGGTCGATACGGCCTGCGCCAGTGACGCGAAGGACTCGCCAGCCTGAAGTGCTGTGAGCACATCCTGTGCTTCTTCTTCGGTCTCGACCAGAATGTGACGGGCATTAACGTAAGGCGCAGTACCACCTTCGCCCAGGTTCTGAGCAGCAATGGTCTGGCCGACCTTTTCACGCAGAAGCTGCGCACGGAAGAAAGCGTTAATCGCGTCATCATTCACCTGCGCATTGCTGCGAAGGCGGTTCAGGAATTCATCACGACGAGTCAGAAAGTTACCCTGAACTTCAGTGGCACTGAGGGTAGGTGTAACCTCAGTCGGGACAGCGGTAATCCCCAGATCGCTGGTGACACCAGCCTCGTCGGTGGCAGCCGTTTCAGCCGTTGCTGCGATTTCCTCAGTCCCTGTGGCTTCTTCAGTCCCGGTGTCCTCATCGGTTGCCACTGCTTCTTCAGTGGTGACAACTGCTGCCGGGTCCGTTGTCGGCACAGCGGAAGGAGTCGGGGAAACCAGCGGAGTCGGGCTGGCGGTGGGCGAAGGTGTCGCGGTGGGATCGGTCCCGATCAGTGCGACCTCTTCAGGGTCATAGCCGATGTACTTGTTGATCTGATTCTGTACTTCTTCATCACTGACCGTAATCCCAAGCTCTGCGGCTTCGGCCTCAATGAGTTGATCGTCGATCAGATCGTTCAGCACACGGTTCGCCAGTGTGTCCGGGAACTGGAGTTCATTGGCCCAGGTGCTGTACGGTGGCTGGCTGACGAGCTGGCTGTAGGCCTGATTGATGTCACCACCCATAAAGCTGGAATACTGGTTAATGGCATTGCTTAACTGAATGGTCTGAAGCTCATGTTCGAGGCGAACACGCTGCTGGAATTCCGCAACAGTAATATTCTCGTCCCCTACACGCGCCACCGCCTGAGTCGGACGATACAGCACTTCGTAGGCCAGCGCGATCAGCACTAGTACCAAAATCACCGCAGCGGCGGCGGCAGTCCCAACCAGAATCTGACGCTGGAGCTTGGCTTCGCGCTCAGCGCGTGTGCGATACTGTTCTGCCCTGCTGGTTACCGGCGTTCTAGACGCACGCGGGTATTTAGACGCGGGGGTCGTTCCAACAGCAGGATCTGTCTGTTCGCTGCTGCCCGGCACCCCGGTCGATTGGCGTTTTTTTGCCATGAATTCGGTCTCCTAATTACAAAATGGGGCAAAACTGCTGCCCCATCCCATATCAGTAAGTCATTGAAATGTGCCACGCATGCTGTTGATGCAGCGTCGGCTTAGTGCTTCATCCGGCAGGTCTATTCAGATGGACATATACACGTGCTTCCCTATATTTTACCTCATGTCGTAGAAGCACATACATGCGACCTTGTTAATGCACTTCCCGGATGCAGCACTTAGTCACCACCCGAGATATATGGCAGCAGAGCCAGATGGCGTGCGCGCTTGATTTCGCGGGCCAGTTCGCGCTGGCAGCGCGAGCAGTTACCCGTCTGACGGCGCGGCTTGATCTTGCCGGACTCGGTCACATAGCGGCGCAGGGTATCGATATCCTTGTAATCGAAGCACTTGCCTTCGGGGCAGTACGTCCCCTGACGGCGACCACGTCCACCACGGCGGGGGCCACCACGGTCACCGCGATCACCACCGCGATCATCTTCTTCGTCATCGGAGCGGCGTTCACGCCGACGGGCGCGATTGTCATCACGCGCTTCTCTTGCTGGTCTTTCGTCACGATCCATTACGTATTGATCTCCTCGAACTGCGGTTGTCTGTCTGTTGAGTCTGATCTGAACCAGGTTCAGAAAAGTGTGTTCTGTTCTGGCGAATATCTGCACCCTATAGGCAGTCGCCCTAGAATGCGTAATCTCCGCCGTCTTCGTCATAGTGATAATCGGACGCGTCAGAGTGGGTGTTAGTACGCCGGTCGCCTAGAAGGATCATCTCATTCGCGACGAGTTCGGTACGAAAATGCTTCTTGCCGTTTTCGTCTTCCCAACCGCGTGTCTGTAAACGACCTTCGATATACACCTGCTGGCTTTTGGAAAGGTGTGACTTGCAGATTTCAGCCAGATCTCCCCACGCGACTACGTTGAACCACTCGGTTTCCTCGCGGCGCTCACCTTCAGCCGATGTCCAACTGCGGTTAGTGGCAACACTGAAGCTGGTGACAGGTCTGCCGCTGGGGGTGTAGCGCATCTCCGGCTCACGTCCAACATATCCAATGATCATGACTTTGTTCAGTCCGCGAGCCATGCAGCCCTCCCTTAACGTCTTCCTATACACCGCTACCCGGTAGAGATCGAGTCAAGCGGTGCCTCTACTGTACTGGCTGTTATTCGTCCTTGCGAATCACCAGATAACGGAGCACATTGGGTGCCAGCCGCAGATTGCGCTCCAGCTCATCCAGCCCTGCCGGATCAAAGGCCGCTTCCATCAGCACATAGAAACCTTCGCGCTGGCGGTCGATTTCATAGGCCAGACGACGGCGACCCCAACGGTCGATGCGATTGACAGTCCCATGCTCGTCAGCCTCGACCCATGCTTTGACTTCGTCGATCTGTGCATTGAGCGCTTCTTCGTTCGACTCAACACGCAGGACCACTGTCAGTTCATAATCTCGCTTCAAGGTAAGTTATCCCTTTCCCTGGATTAGCCCCACCCGGTACAGGGCGCACCGGCGTGAAGCGGAAAGTAAAAAGAGCGCGTGATCGCGCTGAAACTGCGTTATGCTACCTTACAGTCTGTTAATTATCAATTGTGGATTTCAGCTTCGGCTGCGCTGGAGCGCGATCCGTGAACTGGCAAGCGCCAGCGCAACCACCAGCCAGAACAGAGTAATCGACGCCTGAAAATCAATGCGGAAGTAGTACAGATCACCGATCCCATTCACCAGCGCGGCAACCAGCGCGGCATGAAAACCGAGATGAATCGCATCAAGTTCGGCATCTTCTCCAGCGTAGCGCCATGCCGAGACGCCATAGACGAATACCGCGATCATCGTGATCACGTAGATCGCCACCCCCATCAGGCCGATCTGATTCGCCATAATGAGATACATGCTGGCAACATCGGTGTAGAGGTTGATCGACGGTGTCCCGGTAAATCCAACGCCGAAAAACGGATACTGGCTGATAAGGTTCAGCGCGTCTCCGTATTCACCGATGCGCATCTGGGTCGCGAGGTCGCCAGCAGTGAAGGCATCAATGAAGCGTTCAACATAGCCCTGAAACTGGGGAATCAGCAGCACGACCGCCGCCACCGCGAACATCAGCGGTAAAAAGCGGCGATAACGCACCACAGCGATCAGGAAAAGCCCGATCCCGAACGCAGCCATCGAGGTGCGCGAATATGTCAGGAATAATCCGGTGGCTACCAGAGCAAGCACGATCATCGTCAGCCAGCGATAGCGCAGCACCGGTTTTCTGGCGAAGACCTGCGGCGCGATCATCGTCGCAGCAATCGCGAATGCCCCACCGAGCGTATTGGGGTCAACCCATGTGCCAATCGCACGTTCCGCCAGAGCTGGGTTGGATTCGATATAGCGGATCACGCCGCTGCCGGGATAGCCGATCCGCGTGAGGACCAGCAGCAGCCGTTCGCTGGCATCATTTGGCAGTACGTAAAGTACCAGTACGATGACCGCTTCAATCCCGATGGCAACCAGCACAACCAGCACAAGCCGCCTAAGAATCGCAGGATCGCGCAGCAGATCGACCAGAATAAACACCAGACTGATGCTTAGCAGCGTCTCTGCAAACTGGCGCAGGATATTGGCGGTGGGCGGCGCGTACCGCAGGCCGAGCACAAAAGTCAGCAGCAGCCATACGATGTAAACCAGCAGCAGTAAATGCACTGGTGTCAGTTGAATATCGCGCCGCCGTCCGGACATCCACTGGAAGAGATAGACCAACACGAAAGCACCGATCGCCGCATCGAGCAGCGTGGGGGTGAAAACCAGCTTGAATGGGAACGTCCCGAACGGCAGCAGAAACAGCACCGCGATCAGCCCGTAAAGCGCAGCCGAGATGCTGGTCAGGATATAGACTGCCGCCAGTCCACCCAGCACCGCCCCGCCTGTGATAACTGGGCCAACCAGCGTGACCGCCAGCCCGACCACTGCGCCTGTCAGGCCAATCAACAGCCCGATCAGAAGCGCATACCAACGGCGGTCAAGCCCCAGCAGCCAGTTCTGAAGGACGTCAGGATTTTGCATAAAGATTTCGCCTCATCGCACGAAAGACAGTGACAAGTGCTGCAGCGCTCAATCCGATCCATGTTAGCAGACTGATCACAGCACCGATACGATACGTCAGTGGGTTATAGAGCAGTGTGACCGTGCTTTCTCCAGCAGGGACCACAACTGCGGACAACCCACCATAAGCCCGTAAAATCGGAGCTGGCTGCTGATTGACTTCCGCATACCAGCCGGGATAATCGACATGGGCCAGCGAAAGGATACCAGGCTGTGCGGTATTGACCATCACCGTCATCACTTCCGGCTCGTAGCGGACGATGGTGGATCCGGCACCCGATGGCCGCTCGTCTGGCAGACCAACACCCGCATCAGTTTCGAGCAGGATGACCTCACGCGCATTGAACGCAGGATCAGCCAGAATACGGCGTGCATCAGCGTCATTTTCGATGATCTGTGTCTCGTATACCAGATGTGCATACGGTCGCTGTGCCGTCAGACGGTGCAGTTTCACCGGGCCGCGCTCATCCTCGCCTTCGGCGAACACAATACCGGGGACGTTCAGCGCTTCCCAGTCTGAATAGACGTAGCGCACGGCAAACAGTTCCCACGAGACCTCATCCGGCAGCCCCTGCTCGATGATCTGCTGGACATCCGTCAGGAACAGTGGGCTGATCCCCTGAATATCGGCCAAACCATAAAGACTGCCGAAATTCCCACCTAACACACGCAGTCCGTCCACCCGAAATGGCAGATCAGTGTCTTCCAGCGGGATTTGCAGCAGCGGATTCTGTATGAGCTGTTCATCGGACGGGATCGGATCATAGTTACTCGGCGCATTGAAACCGACAATAAACAGTTCTGTCACAGCGACGGCCAGCAGCATCAGCCGCAGACCAGGACGTTTGGCGCAAGCCGGAATCAGCCACACCAGCAACGCAGTGATTGCAACAAATACGATCAATGAGCGGATAATGGCTGTGGTCGCTTCGTTCTGGGGGTATACGGCTAATGCAATCAGCAGGATTGGTAAACCAGGGGCTGCCGTGCCGATCACGATGCGAGTCAGCGGTCTTTGACTATTCGAAAAGCGTGGCAGCACGGCTGCTCCAAATCCAGCCAGAATCGCCAGACTGTGCACCACCAGATAGGCAAAGCGTTCCTGTCCACGGAAGAAGCGTAAACCGGGCAGCAGCTCATAGCCCAGGTGATACAGCGGCGTACTGCCGCCAAAACTGAACAGCAGTGCGATCAGGGCTACCGCACCCCAGAACCACACCTGACGCTCGACGGTACGCCCATGCCAGAAACCGATCAGCGCCAGTATAAGTCCGGTCAGGCTGATGTAAAGCGGTGAAAACAGGCTGATAAATCCTGGAAACCAGAACTGGACGATATCACGGAACGGAAAGCCGCTGCTCTTACTAGCGAGATCCAGATCACTACGCGAAGTCATCAACAGATACTCGAAACCCGGCAGCAGTGTCACGGCAACAACACCTATCGTGATAAGGCCGAAGGTGATCAGTCCCAGCACTATAAACCGCCAGTCAAGCCGCTGCTGAACAGAACGAAATAGCAGATAAGCGACGGCCAGATAGGTCAGAAACCAGCTTGTCTGCGGATGCCCGGCCATCCATGATAATCCGAGTGCCCACCCACCCAGCATCAGCCATACCCAGCGCTGACGAGTAAGTGTCTGTGTACCCTGATAAATGCCGAGGATCACCAGTGGCAACCAGACACCAGCTTCCAGCAGCGCAAGCTGAAGCGGTGGATAGCCCGTCATATATCCGCTGTAGCCGCCGATGATCGCCGCTGTGAGGCCAGCGAATACCTGCCCGGTCATCATCCGCATCAGCAGATATATCGTCAGTGTATAGAACAGGACATGGAATGTCATTTCCAGTTCGAGCGCGTGATAGGTCCAGCCGGTACCGGAAAGACTGCACAGTGCGATGGTGATCAGACGCGGGGGATAGAAGACCGCCGCCTGTGTATCGGCAATAAACGGCAGTCCGCCATTGTTATAGGGATTCCAGAGCGGCACTTCACCCTGTGAAAAACGCGCATACTGATAGCCGCCGAACGCGACGAACTGCGCGGAGAAATCACCCTGTTTGAGCGAGGACTGATGCTCGCGAACAGGTGTGAACAGCGACCAGAAGAACACCACCCACAGCCCCAGGAGCAGCAGCATGGCCAGCCCATCATGACGATAGCGCCAAGTGGACAAGCGCATCAGCAGCGAAGGTTGAACCATGATTAACGCTCAGAGCGGTCTGCGCATCCCGACAGAACGCGTTTATAGAAGTCGATATGCGCCTGCGTGATGTGATCCCACGAAAACTCCGACTGAAGCCCAACCGCGCCGTTCCGCAACCGTTCACGCAGCTCCTGATCGCGGTAAAGCACCTGCAAAGCAGCCGCCAGCGCCGGGACCGTCCCCGACTGTACGAGCATCATATTCTGCTGATCATGAAACGCCGGAATAGAAACAGACGGTTTGGTCGTAATCACTGCACCACCCTGCGCCAGTGCCACCATCAGACTGCTGCGGCGGTAGGAGGCCCCATCCAGAAACGGCAGCGCGACGACATCGGATGCCGCAAGGTAAGCGGCGACTTCCCGATCATCGACAAAACCCGTCCAGTGAAGAATAGGCCCGAGATTCAGCTCGGCAATCAGCCGGTCGATCTCCTGCGCGTAGGCAGCATTGGTCGGGTCGCTGGAACCGGTTCGGTCGCCAATCATCAGCAGACGGATTGGCAGGCCAGCATCCGCCAGCATCCGCACGGCGTGGAGCAGCGTTTCGACACCTTTGCTGCGATTGATAAAACCGAAGTAGGCAACCAGCAGGGTCTTTTCTTCGGATCTGGCGCGGTCACGCCATGCCTGACGCTGATAACCCTCAGGTAGTTCAGGCTGGACGCCGCTGCCAATGGGAATCAGCGTCGCACAACGCGACATGGTTTCAAGCTCGGCGTAATCCTCGTGATTAGTCGCCATCACCCCGGCTGAGGCGCGTGCCAACCGCCGGACAATCCAGTTCCGCAATGGCCCGGCTTTTGGGAACAGATATGGAAAGCGCAGATCATGAAAGGTGGTAATCACCGGTGCGGCTTTGACACGATCCGGCAGGAAGTGGATAAATGGTGACATCTGAAAAGCGGCGGTCTGAAAGTGCAGGTTAACGACGTCAAGACGTTCACGCTGAGCCCAGTCATTCAACTGCCGATAGCTGTTCCAGCGCCAGCGTCCGTCGAGCATTTGAAGTGGGATGCGAGGATCATCACTTAGGGCCTGCTGATCGCTGAAAATCGCGACGTGATGTCCAGCGTCAGTGAGATGGTGCGCCAGTGTGCGGCAGTGCGCGGCGATTCCCCCACGCATCGGTGGGTATTCACCGGTAATCAGGCCAATACGCATCATACTAACTCGATGGATCTGTGGTGCTCAGGCCAGAGCGCAGCACCTGCCAATAAGCAGCAATACGGTCACGCCGCATGTCGGGTTTACTACCGAACAGAGATTTCGCACCTTCAATCAGGATCTGAACGGCATAGCTGCTCAGCAGAAACAGGCGCAGGATAAAGGTGATCCCTGCCCCGTGATACTTGCCAAAGTAATGCAGTTTGCTGCGCTGGAAATAAATATGTTTACGCGCCCCGGCCTGATCACTGCTTTTACCACTGTGGTGGATAATCTGCACCGCGCCGAGATAAGTCACACCCCATCCAACATCCTTCGCCCGTTTGCACCAGTCGAGTTCCTCAAAGTACATCGTGTACTGTTCATCCAGCCCACCAATCTGCTGGTAGACCTCACGGCGCGCCATCAGTGCTGAACCCTGCACCCAATCGACGTCGAATGTGTCACCGTCGGCACGATCCGTCACGTAGTAGCGTTCAAGCCATCCTTTTGGCGTATAGGGTTGTAGCCATGTACTTTCGAAAAACGCCAGTACAGGGGTAGGAAAGCGCCGCCGCGTGGACTGTGTGCTGCGGTCGGTATTCAGCGTATGCGGGCCGACAATGCCGACTTTCGAATGAGCATCCAGATAGCGCACCATCTCACCGACAGCATCGCCAATCACTTCGGTATCGGGGTTAAGCAGAAACAGGTGGCGTCCGCCGGCTTTGGCTAGTCCAATGTTATTGCAGCGGGTAAACCCCAGATTTTCGGTTTGCGGCAGCACCATGACATCCGGGAAATTGTTTCGAATCTGAGCAACGGTATCATCACTGCTGGCGGAGTCCACCAAGATGATCTCCTGCACGAGCGTGCTACTGGTCGACTCAAGACTGCGCAGGCAGGTGGTCACCAGATCACCCACATTCCATGTGACGATAATGATCGAGACATCGACTGCGCGTGTTTTATCGGCGGGGTGTAGGCTCTGCTGTTCGCTCATGCCACTCATGAGGGCTTATCATGGTCAGTCTGGGGGACGGGCATCGGCAGGTTAAACAGCCGTATCGCATTTTCGGTTGTTTTACGGCCAAAGCCTTCAACCGATTGAGTTTTCAGCGCCGCCAGCCGCTCAACGATCAGTGGGATATAACCAGGTTCGTTACGCTTTCCACGATGCGGCACAGGTGTCAGAAACGGGCCGTCCGTCTCGACGACCATGCGATCATCCGGGATGGCTGCTGCGATCGTCCGCAGCTCGTCGGCATTTTTGTACGTGATCGGCCCGGTAAAACCGAGATAGAACCCAGCGGCCAGTGCGCGTTCGGCAATGGCTGGCGGTGCCGAGAACGAGTGCAGCACACCGGGACGGTCCTTCAGAGACACAGGCAGATCCCGCGCCCATGTCTCCAGAATCGCCATTACATCTTCGCTGGCCTCACGGTTATGGATAATCACTGGAAGTTCCAGCTCCGCCGCAAGCGTGAGCTGCGCTTCAAATGCAGGAATCTGCTGCTCACGTGGGCTTCTGTCCCAATAGTAATCAAGGCCGATTTCACCAATCGAAACGACGGTCTTATGCGCCTTTGCCAGCGCACGAAATTCCTCGACCATATGCGATGCGAAATCCGCTGTACTGTTGGGATGCACACCCACCGCCGCAAAGATCTGTGCAGCATGCGCTTCGCCGTTATAGCGATGCGAAAGCGCAATCCCGGCCTGACTGGTGACGAGATCAGTGCCGGGGTTGATCATGACACTGACACCAGCCGCGACCGCACGCTCAAGCATCGTGTCACGGTCGTCGTCATAGGCATCGAAATCAAGATGGCAGTGGGTATCAATCAACATGACAAAACCCGATCCAGTCACAGAGGACTAGGCCAGTTCACCTTTTTTCAGCATCTCAAGATCGGCATCCACCATCATGGTGACGAGCTGTTCAAAGCTGACTGTCGGTTCCCAACCCAGAACACGGCTGGCCTTCTCAGGATTACCGATCAGCAGATCGACTTCAGCCGGACGCATGAATTCAGGGTCCTGCACAATGTAATCGCGCCATTTGAGATCAAGGTGACTGAAAGCAATATCCACCAGACGCTCGACCGAGTGCGTTTCATTGGTTGCAATCACATAATCGTCCGGTGTGTCCTGCTGGAGCATCAGCCACATGGCCTTCACGTAATCACCGGCAAAGCCCCAGTCACGACGCGCGTCCAGATTCCCCATCCGCAGCTCGTTCGACATACCGAGCTTGATCTTGGCAGCGTTGTAGGTTACCTTGCGTGTTACAAATTCCAGACCACGGCGCGGGCTCTCATGATTAAACAGGATACCGCTGCTGGCGTGCAGGTCATAGCTTTCGCGATAGTTGACCGTAATCCAGTGACCGTAAACCTTCGCGACACCATAGGGGCTGCGCGGATAAAACGGCGTTGTCTCGACCTGCGGAACTTCCTGTACCTTCCCAAACATCTCACTGCTTGACGCCTGATAGAAGCGGATCTTTGGGTTCACCGTCATGATCGCATCCAGCATACGGGTCACACCGAGAGCCGTCACGTCGCCAGTGAAGACAGGCTGCTGCCATGAAGTCTGTACAAAGCTCTGCGCTGCAAGGTTATAGACCTCATCCGGCGCGATTGCCGTAATGGCACGGGTCAGGCTGGTCTGGTCACTGATGTCACCTGAGACTAGTTTGAGCTGATCCTGAATGTGACTGATGCGTTCATACTTGAGGGTGCTGGTACGGCGCACAAGGCCAAAAACCTCATAGCCCATGCTCAGCAGCAGTTCGGCCAGATACGAACCGTCCTGTCCGGTAATACCTGTGATCAATGCTTTTTTGTTTGGCATGCAGTCTGTTTTATCTCCTACAATGCAGTTCGGACGCGCTGACGACAATCCTGAAGGATGTCGAGCAGCGTCTGTTCAAAGGTAATGGTGGGCTGCCACCCTGTTGCCTGCTGCAGCCGGGTAATATCCCCTTCCAGAATAGGGACACGATTAGGACGAAGGCGGTTCACATCCGTTTTGACCAGGATGGAGAAATCAGTGAGTGAAAGTAAGGTATCGAGCAGAGATTGCACGCTGCGTGCCTTGGCAGAGGCAACATTATAGGCCTCACCTGGCTGACCGTGTTCCATCAGCAGATAGTAGGCACGCACGATATCACGCACATCGGTAAAGTCCCGATAGGCAGAAAGGTCGCCAACCGACATCACCGGCTCTTGCTGACCCTGCTCGATCTGGGCAATCTGTATCGCGAATGCCGGTGCGACAAAGCGATCACTCTGTCCCGGGCCAAGATGATTAAACGCCCTGACTCTGAGAATCGGGAACTGATGGCTCAGGAAGTACTGTAATCCCAGCAGATCCTGCGTTACCTTACTGACACTGTACGGGCTCGAAGGCTCCAGCGGGGTATTCTCTGTGATCGGCATCCCGGCATCGGTGCTGTACACTTCCGCCGATGCCGTGATCAGCATCCGCGGGCGCAGGTCACGCGCAATACACGCCGTGATCAGGTTCAACTGCGAACGGATGTTGATCTCCAGTGTTTCCCAGGGATCTTCAAACGAACGGGGTACAAAGGCCTGTCCCGCCAGGTGATAGATATGATCCGGCCGGACATCAGCGATCAGCGCATCGACCGCTGCAGGATCACGAAGGTCAAGTTCGTGAGCGGTCCAGTCAGGATCAACCACCTTATCGATGGCCTGATATACAGTACCATGAAGCTCCACATCCGGGAGCTGGCTCCGAAGATACGCAGTTAAATATTTGCCGACAAAGCCTCCGGCACCAGTCACTAAAACACGCACGCTGGCATTCCTATCCTCAGTGTGAGCTGAAAGACGACCGCGAATTACCTCATGCAAAACGCGGTATCAGCAGCATTTTGCTGGCAGGATTATAGCCGACACCGGACGACTTGCCAGACTGAATGACGGCTGAGACATAATCTCAGCCTCAGCGCCGGTTACCAGCCAACCCGATGTACCCTAATCTTCAGGGTAAGCAACCATCACCGCACGAATGGCGTCAGTCTCAGGCAGATACGTTGCGACAATATCGTAGTGTATGCCTTCTTCCAGTGTCATATTGTAAATCCGAGTGCCGATCAGATTGGATCGGTTATCGGAAATAATAAAGTCGGCCGATGGCAGTGGGATCGGGATGACCTGAGAGACGGACAGCGGTTCCTGCGAATCGATCAGATAGGTACTGCTGATAGGGACAGAGCTTTGTCCGCTGTCGTCTTGTGGTGGGGCACTGGCCTCAGCAACGATCAACCCAAGTGGAACCGTTTCATCCACACTGGCATTAATAAAGCGGAGTGTCGATTCCGAATCACTGCCCATCCCTGCAGCCTCACTGATCGTCATCACCCTAAGACTGTCAGATGACCCATAAAGCACAACGGTGACGTCACCCCCGCTGCTCAGCCGCAGATCACGCTCCAGCAGCATCAGCTCACCACCAGACTGACGGACGGTGATCGGGAAGGTCCCGGTTTGCACTTCGGTAAAGCCGCTGCTTTCGCCAAACCCAAGACCTTCCGCCACATTCAGGCCCTCTGCCGTGAAATCTACCGTAAGGCCATCATCATTGACATTGATCACGCGTATGCGGGTGTTCGGTGACGGAGTGAACTGCGCCTCACTGCCATCCTGAGGCACATCGACAAGCGCCTCATCAATCCCCACCGATTCACTCAGAATGAACGGCGTCAGATTACCTGTCAGGAAATAGAGATAGCTCTGGCCAGATTCAGCCTCAAATTCAATATCTTCCAGAATGCCATCTTCTTCAGAAAGCCAGAAGACCGTGCTCATCCCTACATTGATCGGCAAATAGGCGGTACCCTGCCCGAAACCAATGGTGCCAAGTTCCTCACGAATAGCCGAGTCATTCCCAATCTGCGCGGCGGGTGTCGCTTCTCGCGCGTTGATGTAGGCAATCCGCGCGGTTTCCGGAGCCAGGGGGGAAAGATCCTCAGTGAAAGGCGTCAACCGCAGCGTTTCCGCACCACCAAATGCAATCAGCGCCTGCGTGGTATCCGGCAGCAGCGTCAACTGCGATTCAGACAGACGACTATCAGCGGCATCCGCGGCATTGGGATCAGTTCCCGCAGGATAGACTTCAACGGTATACGAACCATCGGGGATGGTCTGACGCTCGCCTGCACTATTCACACCGACATTCGGCGCGAACAACTGACCATTGAGATAAACATCCAGCGATGTGGGCGCAGTCGAGGCGTTAATCACTCGGACTTGCGCACGGCCCGGCACTGGATGATCATAGGAAAGCACACCAAGCTGTTCCACGGCTGGAGAGCGCCCGTAAAACACGAGGATGTAATCAATACCCGGCAGTGGATTGAACGGATAGCTAAAGGTCGTCGCGTCATCAAGCACAAAATCCAGCACCGTTTCGCCGCTTGGGATCTCCACGGTAGCTGAGCGCTCACCAAATGCGACAGGGCCGATCAGGTTTTGAACCGCAGGTTGATCAGCCGCTTGATCATCAGACTGATCGTCCGACGGTTGATCCGTCGGGGTGGATTCGGACCCCGATCGCACTGTGACATCTGGGGCAGACTGGACAGCATGCACCACACTGACACGGCTCATGCCACTGCTCAGAGGTTCAGAAGACTCTTCGAAGACATTCAGGCGAAGTTCTCCCGATGTTTCGGTCAGCACCAGCAGCAGTGATCGACCGATGGAAAGATCAACAGGGACTGAGACCAGCATGTTTTCCGGGGAAGGTTCATCTGCTGATGGCTGTGTGCCACGCTGCACCACATGTACGGTATAACTTCCGTGAAGGACATTGGTGCGTCCACTGGCTAACCCGTATTCAATACCGGAGACCATCGGACTCATATCAACATAAATATCGACCGGCCCAGCTTCCGGTGCGACATGCACCACCCGCAGATAACCAATCTGGGCTGGATCTGTAGCGAAACGCCCCAGAATCTGCGGCGGGGTTGCTGTTGGCTCTGGGGATGGTTCCACGGTGGCCGTCGGTGTGGAGTCGACAGTATCAGGGGCATCAGTAGATGACTGAGGATCAGGGGTAGAATCGACACCCGGCTGGCAGCCGGTCACCATCAGTACCGCCATCATCAATCCCACTGCACATAAAAGCCTGAGTAAACGCATCGCTCTTATCCTTCCCCATCCTGACGACAGCCTGACAAAAAACCCTGCTGTCCGTGAACATTCCGCCATCATAGCACAGAACAAAAGTGGGGATCTTCAGGAAAAAAGTCAGGACAGCGGGTGCTGTCCTGACGAGGATTGAGAATAAATTGTAACGCAGATCGTAACGATCATTGTCCCGGAGTGGCTGTAGGCGTTGCGGCAGCGGGATCTGTCGTCGCAGTCGCTTCGACCGTCACCACGATCGTCGCGGTTTCGGTCGGGACACCAGACGCCTGTGCGACGATGTCGTCATTCAGCATGACCTGATCGAGTGTAGCGGCTGCGCCATTGAAGGTCAGGAAGACATACTGAGTCGAAACCCATCCCAACTGCCCATCGAACTCGGTTTGCAGCCATTCACCGGAGAGATCCTTGCTGAGGACTACAAGCTGCGTGCCGGGATCAATATTGCCAATGACTTCACCCGACGTGCTCGGGGTACGGCGCAGATTAAGACGGATGCCGGGATTCAGTTCACCAACGGTGGCAATCACCACATTGCGCAGTGCCAGCGGTGTCGGCTGAACGTTAGTTGAGCCGGTCGAAGGTGCGCTGGTGGCGACGCCGGTTCCAGCGTTCACAGCTCCACGATCCTGGCCTTCATCCACCTCATCAAGCAGGCCGCGTGCCTGTGCATCACCGGGCGTGATCACCTGACCCGCATACTCGAAACGCAGGAAGGCCAGATCCACCCATCCGGTGACTTCTCCGCCATCCGGCGCGGCATAGCGGACAAACGCCCACTCACCCGAAGCACCAATTCCGACAACGGTCACACGCTCACCGCCCGGAAGCTGCGCCAGCACTTCGCTGTTTTCGTCAGCCGTGCGACGGATGTTGAGATTCGCACCCTGATTAAGCTGTGTCACCACCGCCTCAACAAACTGGCGCTGCACAGTCGGAGGCAGGATGCTGGTATCACGGGACTCGCCGGACCGGTTGGCCGGTACAGTGGGCAGATCGCGCAGGCGCATCAGGAAGCCGCGTGTATCACGGATCTGAACGTAAAGCGAATTGACCCATGCTTCGATTTCACCGCCATCAGGTGTCTGATAGATTACAAACAGCCATGTCTCTTCAGGAAGCAGATCTTCGTCTTCACCCAGCAGAGACACAGGGTCTACGAATTCGGTGGCTTCCGGTGTCGGTTCTGCACCGACTTCGGGCGTAGCATCTATCGTCTCTTCCTCTTCTTCGGGTGCGCCTTCACGTCCGAGGACGATCAGCAGACTGTCCGCAGGGGCGCGGCCCAGTGAGAAGGCTTCTGACGACGGGAACTGGCGAAGCTGCAGGTTCGCACCCGGATTCAGCAGCACGCGTGCAGTCGGGCCGATAGGGGTGGGGGTTGGAGTGACCGGCGGAATTGTCGGCGCAGCGGTGGCTTCCGCCGTCGCTGCTTCTTCAGTTGCCACTGGCGCTTCAGGGGTGACTTCAGTTGTGACCGCCGTTTCTTCAGTGGCAGCAGCCTCTTCAGTTATCGCAGGTTCTTCTGTCGCAGCAGGTTCATCCGTGGACTGTCCTGGCTCGGCTGGCTGCGGTGTAGCAGGAACAACAGCATCCGCACCACCCGGCGAGCTTTCCAGTGAACGTGAGAGGACCGTCGGCAGCAGCGTTGTGGTGCCGTCATCCAGAATCAGAAGCTGGTAGTAAACGCCACCATAGAGCGTGACTGGCTGGCCTTCACCATCATTCACCGATACCGTCAGATTGAGAGGTTCGAAATTAAGCGTCTCGGAAACTTCTCCTGCTGCAAGATCCTCGACCAGTGTCGAGTCATCAAATGCAACGGTGACCGGATCGGCGCTCAGATTGACAACGCTGATCGAAGCCGTGGTTGTATCCACCGCCGAAATATCATCAGCAAAGGCATTCACACTGACACCGTCTTCACCGGCCAGTGCGATCACTGTCTGTGCCTCACCCGCAGTAACAGTCACTTCACCCGTCGCCAGTTCTTCACCGCTTTCGCTGTCCTGAACCGTCACAGCATAGTCACCCGCAGGAAGTGCCAGATGCTCAGTCGCACCACCATAGACCAGATCAGGGATCGCCAGTGTGCCATTCAGCAGGACATCAACCGAGGGACCACCAGAGGCACCGTGAACCACACGCACCAGGCCATCATCCGCCCCAGCAGAGGTCGGCGTCGTCAGCAGCAGCGCAGATGCACCGCCGGGTGTACCGTACAACACCAGAATCTGCGTCGTGGAGCTGACAAGTGAAATCGGGGTTTCCGGCAAGACGGCCTGATCAGCACTGCCACCTGCTGGAACCGCTGACATCTGGTAGGTATTCGCTGGCACATCGATACTGTTGATGAAATTACCGTATGCCAGATCGGAGACGATCACATCGCCTTCAACCATGAACTCGACACTGGGGCCGCCGCTGATGGCATGCACCACGATAAAGCGCGAAGTCCCAGGCGCAAGCGGCGTCAGGTCATCACGAAAGGTTGTAAAGTTGAGGGGATCAGTGGATGACGCGATCAGGGTCAGGTATTCGCCTTCCGGGACGGCCAGCGGCTGTTCCCACAGCACAGAGGTCAGGCCGGCAAGCGTCACTCGTACCGTATGATTGCCACCCGGCACATGCAGATAAGGCGTCTCTTCGCCGTAATCGAGGCCGGATGTAACCAGTGCATCATTGACATAGATGTCAATCTGTTCGAGGCCGGGGACCACGTGCAGAAAACGGACAGCGGTCCCGCCGTCAGCCTGCGCAGAGGTCACACCGGGGAAAAGACTAAAAACGACAATTGCAATCAGGGTTAAAAGCGTGGGTATCTTCAAGGACTTCCAATGCGGCTTCAATGATTGAATAGACGGCATTATCTGTATCCTCCTGAATTGGGTTTGAGGGTGAAAGATCATGCTAAGATACCGATCGCGCAGCTCACGCAGATCTCTCGCAGGATCTTTTGCGGGAACAGCAGACAGATATCTGTACAGGTCTGACTGCTGCCCCGTCGAACCAGCACCCGACAGAAGGCCGGAATACTGGAGGTTTTACTAACTAATCAAATGAAGTGGTCAAGGCGGGACCGGTGATCACCGGTTTAGGTGCCTTCTTCCCACTGGTTGAGATACTGTTCCTGCTCTGGGGTCAACTGATCGATCTTGATGCCCATTGAAGCCAGCTTCAAGCGAGCGATCTCGCGGTCAACATCCTCAGGAATGGTGTAAACATTCGGGCTCATTTCAGCGGCATGGCGGATCATATACTCCGCACCCAGCGCCTGATTAGCAAAGCTCATATCCATCACTGATGCCGGATGGCCTTCAGCCGCTGCCAGATTGATCAGACGGCCTTCACCCAGCACATAGATCGAGCGCCCACCGACGACATACTCTTCAACATACGGGCGAACCAGACGCGGGTCACCCTGACTGATCGAGCGCAGGCCCTTGAGATTGATCTCAACATTGAAGTGACCAGAGTTCGCAACAATTGCGCCGCTTTTCATGCGCTCAAAGTGATGCACGTCGATCACATTGATGTCACCGGTGGCGGTGATGAAAATATCCCCGACCGGTGCTGCTTCTGCCATCGGCATCACGCGGAAACCGTCCATCGCAGCTTCCAGCGCACGCATCGGATCAATTTCGGTCACGATCACATTGGCACCCATCCCATGTGCGCGGGACGCGATACCACGACTGCACCAGCCGTAACCGGCCACGACCACAGTGCGGCCCGCCAGCAGGATATTCGTGGCGCGGATCACGCCGTCAATCGTGCTCTGACCGGTGCCGTAGCGGTTGTCAAACAGGTGCTTGGTGTTGCTGTCATTGATGGCGATCACCGGGAATGCCAGTGCGCCATCCTTCGCCATAGCGCGCAGGCGGATCACACCGGTAGTGGTTTCTTCGGTACCACCGATGATGTCCTGCAGCAGTTCGCGGCGGGTCTTGTGAATGGTACTCACAAGATCAGCGCCGTCATCCATGGTGATATGAGGCCTGTGATCCAGACCCGCCTTGATGTGATCGTAGTAGGTATCGTTATCTTCGCCCTTGATGGCATACACGGGGATTTCGTCATGGACCACCAGCGAAGCGGCCACATCATCCTGTGTGGAGAGGGGATTGGAAGCGCACAGCACCACGTCAGCACCACCAGCCTGAAGCGCACGCATCAGGTTCGCCGTTTCCGTGGTCACATGCAGACAGGCGGAAATGCGAATGCCGTCGAACGGTTTTTCCTTCTCGAAGCGCTCCATAATGGCGCGCAGGACCGGCATCTCGTTCTCGGCCCACTGAATGCGATACCGGCCACCCGTCGCTAATTCCGGGTCTTTAATATCATGTTGGATCGTCGTCATCGGACTCCTCAAAGTCTCTGAATGGATTACACAAATACGATGTCGTTGCTGAAACAATTCAGCATTCTAGCACAGCCGAGTCGCGATGTCGTGACTAGACCTGCGCGTTCTGGCTCTGACCGGCCAGCAGTTCATCGAGGACACCTTCATCGTCGAAATACTCACGGAACCGTGACACAAACGCCGGCAGTTCAAAGGTATGGCTCTGCGTTCCAACCTGTTCGAGAACATATGTCGCGCACAGTGAGCCGACAATCGCCGAGGTCTTCAGCGACCAGTTGGAAATCAGCCCACGAATCAACCCGGCGCGGTAGGCATCACCCACACCGGTTGGGTCCTTGATATAGACTTCCGGGAACACAGGCACATCGATCCGGCTGCCGTGCTGGTAGATGTGCGAACCGCGCTTACCCTGTGTGATGACCAGGACCTCGACCTGCTCCTGCACTTCTTCGAGCGTCATACCGGTCTTGTTGCAGATAATCCCCGCCTCATAGGCGTTGACGACCATAGCATACGCGCCCTGCATATCATTGCGCAGTTCTTCGCCGGAAAGCCGTGGGACCTGCTGACTGGGATCGTAAATAAACCGGATGCCCTGCTCACGGCATTCACGAGTGAGGTTTGACATAGCGGTTGGATCATTCGGTGAGACGACCACCAGATCAGGTTTACTGATCCCTGCGTCTTTCAGCGAATAATCCTTGGCATGGCTCATCGCTCCTGCGTAGAACGACGCGATCTGATTATTTTCAGTATCGGTGTTGGCAAAAAAGGAAGCGGTAAAGACCGAATCGATCTGGCGCACGGTGCTGCAATCCACCCCGTGATCTTCCAGCCAGCGGCGGTAATCAGGAAAATCCCGGCCAACGGTTCCCATCAGTTTTGGCCGCACGCCCAGCAGCGCCAGTGTATAGGCAATGTTGGCAGCGACCCCGCCCCAGTGTTTGGTCATTTCATCGACCAGAAAGCTGAGACTGACCTGATGCAGTTCGTCCTTTATAAAATGATCGCTGAACTTTCCCGGAAAGCGCATAAGGTAGTCATACGCAATCGAGCCGGTAAGGATAATTTCCATGGGGTGTCCTGAATAACGTTTACAAGATCGATTAGAATGGCAAGCGCTGAAAAAGCCTGCGCGACGGTCGCAGTACAAGCCAAAACGCTGACCAAAGCGCAGACATTATAAAGCAACGATTACAGGATACCATAGCGATTGTATTCAGATCATTCAGATCAATGAGGCTTATGACTGGCACGCGGCGACTGCACCGCGAACACCATTCAGCTGCTAAATCACATGCTGATGTGGATCAGCGAAATAACCGAGAACGCTTTTTTGAGGAGTACAGGTTCATGAATAAACAGGATTCAGACTCACAGAATGGGCATCAGCCGGAAGACAAAGCCTCTGGTCCGGAACTGATCGTTGGCCGCGCCGGGACACGGTTATTTTCGGTCGCCGCCCTTGTGGAACACATCGTCACGGCGTTTGAGCTGGAAAATCCGCCGGGATCGGAATCACGACTTGCAGCGACGACAAAATCCGAAAAACTGCGGCTGATGCGCGACACCCTGCTCTATGTGCTGGCGGTAGAGTCCATTCAGCCGACGCCAGATCAGCAGGCAGACCTGACACGACGCGCCTACTCGGAGATTTTCGGCTATGGCCCGCTGGACAGCTTCTTTGAAGATCCCGACATCACCACAATTACCCTTGAAGGGATCGAAAAGATCGCCGTCCGCTATGGTCACGGAGAAATGACGAAACTCGAACCCGTGTTTGAAGATCGGGAGCAGTTTCAGCGTGTCATTCAGCGGCTTGTCCGACAGGCTGGTGCAGAAATCATCCCTGAACACCCTTATCTCGAAGTCGGCTTAAAAATCGATGATCGACTGGTATCTGTCAGTCTGGTGCTGCCACCAGTGTCGATTTTTACCAATGCCGACATCCGGGTGCATCCACCTGCCTTGCCGGGACTTTCAACCCTGACAGACTCGCAGACTGCGCTCGATCTGCTGACGGCTGTCGCAAAATCACCTCACGGCATTCTGATTGTTGGTGAGACCGAATCCGGCAAGACAACACTGCTCTCGATGCTGGCTCAATATCTGTCGGGTGAAGGAATGGTTTCTATTGAACGCGCCGGTGAACTTCGCCTTCCGGAAGGTGCACAGCGACGGGTTGTCCAGTGGCCGACTGATGACCACGAAGGAATATCGTTCGCGCAGCAGATCACACACCTTATAGATGAACCAGAAGAAACTTTGCCGAACACCCTGCTGCTGGATGAAGTCCGTGCAGATGAACCAGACGCCGTACTGCCGCTGCTGACACATCCTAATCCGCCGCGAATGCTGTGGACCTTCCGTGGGCAAGCCGAACCCAAGCGCCTTAGTGCTGCGCTCGGCATCCTGACCCGCCGAACCGGTGACGAATCTGAGACGACGCTTCACGCGCTGTACAAACATCTTCCGCTGATGATCGCTGTACGCCGACGTGCTGGTCAGCTTATCATCTCGCGCATCGGCGAATGGCAGTATTCCGAGCATTCGGCCTATCCGGCACTGGTTGAATTGATGGCCCACGATGGAGAATATTTGTCCCTGACAGGCCGCTTGCCGGTGGTAACGCTCGATCTGCCAGCGAATTTCTGGCAGCAGTAAAGCTCTCTGATCAGAAAATAAAAGGACGACACCATTCTGAAGGTATCGTCCTTTCAGTTTTTATTGAACTCAGAAACCGGGATTAACCCTGATTGCTTGCAACTTCGACCAGGTTGGCAAGATCTTCAAACGAGCGCCCACCCGGCAGGGGCATCGCCTGACCGTCGTTCAGACGGAACATCACTGTCGGGGTGGCATTTGCGCCGGTCTGCTGTGCGAATGCAGCATCCTTGCTCACCTGCTGGGCCGATGACGCGCAGCTCAGCAGTTTACTCAGATCGAGATCAAGTTCCTCGGCAAAGGGACGGGCCATATCAGCACTATAGGTCCCTGGCCCTCGCATCGCATAATCATAGAGCAGTACATATGCCTGCCAGTAACCACCTGGACGCTGCTCTTCAGCACATTCTGCAAGCTGACCAGCATAACCGGTTGTCGCGCCGCCAGCCGTCATAATGATACGAGATTCAAATTTCGCCTTACCGGTGGCGACATATTCCTCAAGGAAACGGTCAACGGTCGGCTTGTACTGCTGGCATGCCGGGCACGCCCAATCTGCAAATTCGACGATGGTCAACGGCGCATCCGGGTTACCCAGTACAAATGCACCGTCCGCAGTGCGTGTCTGCGGGACGTCATCGTACTTGTGGATGTCGCTTCCCGTGCCCGCACCGCTCGAAATCGCGATAAAGATCAAAGCAACCACTGCAGCGGCGGCAATCACACCACCGATAATCAGCATTGTGCGCTGATCACGGGGCGCAGCGCCGGTGGTCGAGGGTTTTGTCTTGGATTGAATAGTCACTGTGCTTGTCCTGAATTAAATGATTGTAAACAGTCGGATGGGAAATCTAACGCGATTCTGCGCCATTCTCAATACCGGAACCTATTGTAACTGTGAATCTTTCCTGGCAAATGTAAACAATGTGTAAAGTGGACTTACTTTGCCATTTTCCGACGAAGCTTGTCGATTTCTTCCCGATCTGACTTTTTCAGGCTTTTAACGACCAGGATATACGACTGATCAATCATTTCGAGGACTTCTTCGTCAGAGATGCTGCCATCGACCGTCACAGTATTCCAATGTTTTTTGTTGAGATGATAACCGGGTTTCACTGCATCGTAGATATCGCGCAGCATATCCGCCAGATGCGGATCGCACTTCAGGCTGATCTGAGGCGGTTCATTGGAGCGGTCAAGGGGAATTAGCGCGAACATCTTGTCTTTGACTTTACACACAAGCGTTTCTTCCCCAAAAGGAAAATCCTCGAATGCGCCGGGCTTTTTGAGGCAGTAATCACGCAGTGCTTTAATATCAATCGCTGCTGACATTAATCTGTGCCATCCTCCATGCCAGATTGATCAAGTGGTGACGGTTTTCGCAGCGCTCCATCCACTGCTGCGGAATCGCAGAGAGACCAAGCCGCGCCCCCATAATACCGCCAGCGATACACGCAATCGAGTCGCTGTCCCCGGAAGTGTTGGCCGCACGGCGCACGCACGCGGAATAGTTTTCAGGGTAGCGTAACAAACAATAAAGTGCCAGTGCAACCGCTTCTTCACCCGTCCACCCCTGCCCGATATGATCGAGCGCCGCTTCCTCATTCGTCCAGCCCAGCACATGCCCCACCCGCAGCAGCGCGTATTCCATTTCATCGCTGATACCCTGCGTAAAGGCCAGTGTCTGCCGGACATACATCTCCGGTGCGACACCATCCAGCGCCAACTTTACCAGATAGGCGGCAGCAACAGATGCTGCCAGCGCCGTCGGATGGCGGTGCGTAATCTGACTGGTGACAATCGCGACCTGCTTCAGTCGATCCGGGTCATGCTGGTAAAAATAACCCAGCGTCGCGACACGCATGGCAGAGCCGCATCCTTTGGAGTTCACCAATCCAGATTCAGACCAGTGGGTGCCTTTCTCGTAACGTGCGATCCCGGCCATACAGGTTCGCCCCGGCGCACGGTTGTTTTCCGGACTGTGTGCCCAGTGCCGGAAGTGATGACCAACGGCGTTCATCAGCACATCGAGTTCGGCATCAGGCCCTGCACCCAGCACCGCTTCGGTGACGGCCAGTGTCATCTGTGTGTCATCGGAGTACAGCGCAGAATCGGGCAGTTCCTGAATCCCCTCCGGGCCATAGCGTCCCCTGATCTGGGCCAGATTCAAAAATTCAGTCGGATATCCAAGGGCATCCCCTACGGCGAGACCGAAAAGAATCGCCTGTGCTGCTGCTTGACTCACATCGATACCCTGCAATAGACTTGAAACAGTAAGAGTAACATCCTTTGCCGCTTCCCTACTTTAACACAACTCACTTTCGTATTGTGCGGAGTTACCAATCCCCCTATGAAAAATCCAACCCTGCGGCATCTGCGCCGCCATTTCGTGAGTGGACTACTGGTACTGGCGATTTTTACCGCTGGTTTTGCAGTCGGCAGCTTACAGTTTATCAGCCTTGCTTCAACACAAAACGCGGACATCCTTCCGCCCGCCAACGCCGATCAGGATTTCGCAGCCTTCTGGGAAACCTATAACCTGATCCAGAAAAATTATCTCAGTATCCCGGAACAGAAAGTGCTGATTGATGGCGCGATCAAAGGCATGGTCGATGCGCTGGGCGATCAGTACAGCGGGTATGTCGAGCCGGAATTCTACGAGTTTGTTGACGACAGCCTGTCAGGTGAGATCGAAGGTATCGGTGTAACGATCACCGAGCTTGAGGAATCGGGCCAGGTCGAGGTAGTCAATGTGATGCCGGGTACACCAGCCGAGGCCGCCGGTCTGCGCGAAGGGGATATCTTCATCGAAGTGGATGGTGAAGATGTCACGCAGCTCTCTTACCTCGAACTCGTGACCCGTGTACGTGGACCTGCGGGTTCTACTGTCCATCTGAAGATGCAGCGCAACGATGACGAAGTCGAATTCGATGTCGTGCGCGCACGCATTGAAATCCCGAATACCGAGATCGAGATCTTCGATGATTCAATCGGCTACATCAAGCTCCTTCAGTTCACGGCGAATGCACGGACCGATATTGAACGGGCGCTGGAAGAAATCAATGCCAGTGAACTGGACGGCCTGATCATCGATGTACGCGGAAATCCTGGGGGCTATCTCAACAGTGTGCTGGAAGTTACCAGTGGGTTCCTCGAGAATGGCGTGATCGTCTACGAACAGTTCTCAGATGAAACTGAGCAGACATTCACGGCCGATGGCAGTTATCTGGGGTTGGAAGTCCCGCTGGTGATTCTGGTAGACGAACGCAGCGCCAGTGCTTCGGAAATTCTGGCCGGGGCGCTTCAGGATAATGACGCTGCCACGATCATCGGCATGACCACCTTCGGCAAAGGTACAGTCCAGACTCAGAGCGAACTGGTCAATGGCGGCGGCGTCCGTCTGACGATTGCACGCTGGCTGACACCGGATCGTCAGTGGATTCATGAGGTCGGCGTATCACCAGACATCGAGGTCCCGTGGGATGTCGAAGCACGCGCTGAAAATCCAGACGATGATCCGCAGCTCGAAGCCGCACTTGAATTCTTCCAGACCGAAAGTGCACCTGCTGCCACACGGTAACAGCAGCCCCTGCTAATGAGTGTTCGAAAACGTCCGGCCTGGATCAGGCCGGACGTTTTCGTTTCTCACACCGTGCAGAACGGGTTGGCGTTGGTGATTTCGTCTGTGCAATGGTTTTTGGACATGCTATACTGCTCACGTTTCAATGGGGCTAGGAGTTCATATCCATGCAGGCAGTATTTCAAATTGCAACGATCATTATGTCTGTTTTGCTCATCATCCTGATTCTGTTTCAGGTGAAGGGCGACGCGCTTGGCAGCATCCTCGGCGGTGAAGGTACGGGCGGCATCGCACGGACCCGGCGCGGGCTGGAAAAGACGCTGTTCCAACTGACCTGCGGCCTTGCCGTCGCATTTCTGGTGATCTGCATCCTTTCGGTTGTCACCTATAACGGCTGATAACACCCTGATTTCCGCTGTCTTTTCAGGCGCTGCACACTGCTGTGGACGCCTGAATTTGTTTCTCAGCGAGACACCACGCTTACCAGACTTCCAGAATTCCCATCTGCAAACGATATGGATAAGGTGACATGATGCTGCGCGGACTCCGCTGGCAGTTATTGGCATTGATTGCGGCTATCGGCTTATTTGCGGCTGTGATCATTCTGAAACCAACCAGCGAAACGGTTTATGTATCGGAACAGGGCACACCCATCGGAGCGGCCACAGTGCCAGTGGTCAATGCTGCTGAGACAGGTCAGCCCGGCAGTGCCACCGAGGAGCTGATCCCGACTCTTACTCCCTTCACGCCTGAGCCGCAGGTGACTCAGGAACTCGCAGATTCATTCAATGGGGCCGCTGCAGATGATGGCGCAGTACCTACCTATCGTGAGGCACTGGTCGGCCATGTCCAGCGGCTGAACCCTCTGCTGGCCGGACTAAATCCGGTCGATCAGGACATCAGTTCACTGATCTATGAAGGTCTGGTCGGCGTGAATGAATACGGTGAACCGGTGCCGAAACTCGCCGTATCATGGACGGTTTCCGCTGATCGACTGGAATATATTATCAAACTGCGACAGGATGTCCTGTGGCAGGATGGTGTGCAATTCACCGCTGCGGATGTGGATTACACAATGAGTGTGCTGCGTTCATCCGATTTCCCCGGCGAAAAATCACTCGGCAGCTTCTGGCAGACGGTCGAGACGTACATTCTCGATGATTACACCCTGCGTTTTCGTCTGTCTCAGCCGTTGGGCAGCTTTCTGGATGCTCTGAGGGTCGGCATTCTACCCGTGCATGCCTTACAGGGAACACCGGTCTCACAGCTCGCCAACCATCCTTTCAACCTGTCTCCTATCGGCACCGGCCCTTACCAATTGGAAGCACTGCGGATTGACTCCAGCGGTCAGATTCGCCGCGTCGATCTGCGTGTAGCGCCGACCTTCCGTCAGCGCCCCGAAGGCAGTAATGGTTATGAGGTCGAGCGTATGAGCTTTTTACTCTATGCCGACTTTGAAACTGCATTGGCAGCCATCAGTCAGGGGGATGCGGACGGCCTCGCAACATGGAATCGAGAACAACGGCCCGTGCTGGTTCAGTTAGCGAATACCGGAAGCGTGACTCTGCTCAATGAAGTCGAGCCAGTGATTGGCTTCATTATCTTCAACTGGGATAATGAAAACGCCAGCCTGCTAGGTGAGCAGCGCTTCCGCGCCGTACTTCAGACCGGTCTGGAGCGTAATTTTGTCGAGCGTGTGCTGTCGGGTTTTGCCGTCCGCGCGGACAGTCCGATTCCTCTGAATTCATGGGCCTACAGCGCCGATCTCCCTTGGCCCGCCTATAATGTCGCACAGGCACGTATCCTGCTGGCGGAGATTGAGGCGGAAATCCCTGAAGATACAGGCGAAGCTAACACTGAAGAAGCTGCTGTCACCGAAGATCCGTTGGCGACTGAGGAAGTGAGCGCGACCGAAGAAGCTGCTGTACCACCACCGCAAATGTCGGACGGTCCACTGACGTTCAGTCTTCTCATCCCGAATGATCCCGCATCGGATCGACTGGCACAGGAGATTATGGCACAGTGGGGGCTGATCGGCGTCACCATTACGATTGATGTAGTTGATCCTGAGATGTATGCGGCGCGTTTGCAGTCACATGATTTCGAGATCGCGCTTGTCGAACTGTCGCAGGCCGGGACGGCTGACCCTGACGTTTACAGCTTCTGGCATCAGGGGCAGTATCCTGATGGCGAAAACTACAGTGGGGCTGATGATCGCGTCATCAGCGAGATTCTGGAAGAAGCGCGCCGCGATCCGTTTGGGATCAACCGTATCTCGGCCTATCAGCGTTTTCAGGAAGAATTCGTGCGGCGGGCTGTCGCCATCCCGTTGTATTCTCCGCTGTACACCTACGCACTGACACCGCGTGTTCAGGGTGTGCAGTTGAGCTTCCTCGGTGAACCTTCAGACCGGTTCCTGACGATTTCACGCTGGTCTGTCAGCGAGTAAACCTCCGAATCATCTGACTTTATCAGGGACACACTGGCAGCATCCACCGCAAGCTAGAGTGTCCCTTCCGCTTCCAGTATTGTTCGCAGCAGGTCCTTACGTGCGCCGCCACTGAGGACTTCAAGTTTACGGACGCCTAACGGGTCGATTTCCTCACGCAGCAG
>JAEZAF010000189.1 GCA_023430545.1 Chloroflexota bacterium | reverse complement strand
CCCACCGCCGTCTCTGCTCAGCTTTGTAAGGTGATTGTCGTTAATGAAACAGGGGCAGCACTTCACCAGCGTCCGAGCAGCTATTCACCAGTACAGGCGCGCGTTTTGTCACATGTCATGCTGCCCGTGCTGCAGCAGGCACTCAGTGCTGACGATGGAAGTCCGTGGTATTACGTCCAGCTTGTCGTCGGACAGGAAAGCATATTCGGGTGGATTAAAGGCGAGTATACCGTCGGACTGCCTGGAGGCTCATGCCCGGAATTATCCCCGGCGGTGACCGTCACACCTGAAGTCCTGTGCCGTGTTCAGACACGTAACACTGATGACCTTATTCTGCGCGATGAACCAGTAGAGGATGCGGAGCGGGTCGCGATGATCCCGGCAAACACACAGGTGGATGTCATCGAACATATCTTTGATAAGGATGTGCGCCGGTGGTATCGGGTACGTGTCAATCTCGATGGCTCCGATGTTGTCGGATGGGTAGATGGCACCCTGATGATGACCGATGGTGACCCGTTCTGTGCGCCGCCGTCGGTCGGTGACAGGCTTCTGACTCCGGTCCCGCTGACACCAGCACCGACCCTGTCGGCTGATATACCGACACTCCCGCCGCCGATGACCCAGTCGGCAACACTGCCAGCCACTCCACCGCCGACAGCGACACCGCAGTAAGCAGAGAGAATCAAAACAGGACATGATCGCATCATGTCCTGTTCTGCTGTATATGTGCTTCTGTCTGGCGTTTACAGATCCAGCGACATGCGGACGATATTCTCTTCCTTGATGAAGTGCTTGTGGAAGCCGAGTGTCTCGCAGATGCGCAGCATACCGGTGTTATTCGGCAGTACGTAACCGTAGATATGCTCCAGCCCTTCATCCATGCCGATTTTGGTCAGGCGGGAAAGCAGCGTGCGCCCCAGCCCCTGCCCCTGAAAGCGGTCGGTGATAATCAGGCTGAACTCGGCTTCAGGGCGGCCATGCATCTTGATCAGGCGGCCACTGCCGAGCATCTCCGGTTCGCCGGTGTCCGGTGAAATGCGGGTCGCGATCAGGCTGATCTCGCGGTCATAATCGATGAAGGCGATCCGCGACAGACGCTCGTGGGCGGTGCGCTGGCCGAGCTTCATCACCGAGAAATAGCGCTGATACACCGTCTGCTCGGAAAGCGGCTCGTGGAATTTCACCAGCAGCGGCTCATCTTCCGGACGGATCGCACGGATCATGATCTTCTCACCATTCTGTGCGGTCCATTCCTCCGTGTACTGCGTCGGATACGGGCGGATCGCCGTCTTCGGAAGCTTGTCCGGCGGAGTCTGCGGGTCATGCAGCACGACACGCGCATCCAGCGCCAGCAGTCGCTCCGGCGATGCCACCAGCGGGTTGATGTCCACTTCCTTGATCCACGGCTGTTCGACCACAAGCTGGCTGAAGCGCACCATCAGCCGTTCCAGTGCGGCGAGGTCCACGCCCTCACGCCCACGCACGCCCTTCAGCGCCTCGTAGATTTTGGTCTGTTCCATCATCCGGCGTGCCAGTGTGGTCGTCAGCGGCGGCAGGCCGAGCGCACGGTCCTTGAAGACTTCCACCAGTGTGCCGCCGGTCCCGAACAGGATAACCGGGCCGAACTGCGGGTCCGGGCTGCTGCCGACGATGATCTCATAGCCGTCCAGCTTGACCATCGGCTGAACGGAAACGCCCTGGAAATGTTCCGCGCCGACTCGTTCGCCGACCGTACGCTGAATCTTCTGGAAGGCTTCCCGCACGGCGGTTTCATCTTCCAGATTGAGGATCACGCCGCCGACATCGGTCTTGTGCGTGATCGTCTCGGAGTGCAGCTTCAGCACCACCGGATAACCCACTTCACCCGCCGCTTTCACCGCCGCTGCTTCGCTTTCAGCGATAAAGTTCGGGATGGTCGGGATCTTGTAAGCCGCCAGCACCTTCTTCGACTCATCTTCGGTCAGAATCGTGCGGCCTGCCTCACGCGCTGCGGTGATAATCGACTCCACTGTCGCACGGTCTGGTGCATCACCGTAAGAGTCTTCCGGTAGTTCAGGTGTCTCATACAGCGAGCGCAGATTGTAGCTGTAGCGCCACAGATAATTGAACACCCGCGCCGCCGTATCCGGATAGGCAAAGGTCGGGATATTCGACTTGTTCAGGATCGTCTCGCCCGCCGCGATTTCCGCGCCGCCCATCCAGCTTGCCAGCAGCGGTTTGTCACCCGTGCGGGCATAAGGCTTGAGATGCTCGGCAGTCTGCGTCGGATCGGTCATCGCCTGCGGTGTCAGGATCACCAGCAGGCCGTCGCTGTTAGGGTCCTGTGCCGCGATTTCCAGCGCTTTAGCGTAGCGCTCCGGGTCCGCATCTCCGAGGATGTCAATCGGGTTGTTACGGCTCCATGCCGAAGGCAGAAACGCGTTGAGCTTCTCCATCGTCTCCGACGAGATCTCGGCCAGCTCGCCGCCGTCCATGATCAGCGCGTCGGTCGCCAGCACACCGGGGCCGCCCGCATTGGTGACAATCGTCAGGCGGTTGCCTTTGGCACGGGGCTGCTTGGCAAGCACTTCGGAGATGTAGAAGATGTCCGCAATGCGGTCCACACGCAGCACACCCGACCGGCGGAAGGCCGCCGCCAGCACTTCATCACTGCCGGTCAGCGATCCGGTATGCGAGGCCGCCGCCGCCGCCGCCGCTTCGGTACGTCCGGCCTTGATCACGATCACCGGCTTCGTTCGGGACACTTCACGCGCCGCCGACATAAAGCTGCGCGCATCCCCGACCGATTCCATATAGATCACGATGCTCTGCGTGTGCGGGTCATCCCCCAGATAGTAAATCAGGTCGCCCCAGCCCACATCCAGCATCGAACCGATGGAGATGAAGGCGCTGAAGCCGACGTTTTCAGTGAAGCTCCAGTCCAGCACCGACGTGCAGATCGCACCGGACTGGCTGATGAAGGCTACATTTCCGGGGCGGGCCATCGCGCCGGCAAAAGTCCCGTTCAGGCCGTAGCGCGGCATCATCACGCCGAGGCAGTTCGGGCCGACGATGCGCATTTTGCCACGGGCGATCTCCAGAATCTGGCGTTCCAGTTCTGCACCTTCCGGACCGGTTTCCTTGAATCCGGCGGAGATAATCACCGCACCGGGGACACCCGCATCGACGCATTCCTGAATAATGCCGGGGACAGTCTTGGCAGGCGTGACAATAATCGCGCAGTCCACCTTTTCCGGCACTTCAGCGATAGAAGGATAAGCGCGGATACCGAGCACACTGCTGCGTGTGGTGGAGACTGGAAAGACCGTCCCGCCGAAGGGATTGGTAATCAGGTTATAGAGGATGGTACGGCCCACACTGCCCGCTTTTTCTGTCGCACCGATAACGGCAATGTTCTTCGGCTTGAGAATCGCATCCAGTTCGTGCCGCTCATCGGACACGGTATAGGCCGCACTTTCGGTTCCTGGCGTTTCCGTCATCTTTCACGCTCCTTTATTGATCTCTGTGATAGAGCCGGTTATTTGAGAAGTTTTCTCTGCTGAGGTTCTGCGAACCTGTAACCGGCTTTCCCCGCTGTTCGCTCTGTTCGCAGGGCTGAATAGGTAGATAGGTCTGGCCTTCGCGAGGTTATAAGTGAACTGATTGTAAACGACGCTGGCCTAAAGCGCGAAAGGATTAAGATGTCCTTAACGTACTAATCATGACATTCATCACCTTCGGGCAGCACCACATCGCGGCGGAGGGCCTGCGCACCCTCCGTCCGCCCTGAAAATAATCGCTCAGGTTTGAAAATTCGAACCGCACAACTCGAACATTCGTGCTACACTATAAGGTTCCTGCACCTTAACATCGCTAACAGTACAGCGGCGACTACCCGCGCTGATATTGCAAAATCGCGGAACTGTGGGCGCAGCATTGAAGCCCACTCGCTATCTCGTTGTTGCCGCACAAAATTTTTTGTGCGGCAGCAGCAGCAGCAACAAGCTGTCACAAGCAGTTTTGAACCTGAAACTCTGAAAACTGCTGCACTTTGCTGCACGATTCTGCTGCAAAATGCGGCAACAAGCCGCGACATGCTGCAACTGCTGCAAAGCGCCGCAGTATCCACCCAACAAAAAATGGGCGGGAGACTTCCCACCCATTCGTCATCATGCAGGGCGCAATCTGTTGCGCCCCGTGATTCTGGAGAGCGATTATTCGAGGCAGAAACCGACCGAGTCTGACCGGACATGACCGCTGGACTGGCTGTTCACAATCGCACGGTCGCTGGCGACCACGCGGATCACATACCCGCAGGCGTCCATGCCGGTGGTATCCAGATCCCATGTGTCACCGGGAGCCGGGGCCGTATTGACCAGGCCGCCGCTCGGGGTTGGCACCGCTTCACCCGGATCATTGACCGCTGGCTCCACCGACAGGCTGTAGCCCGACAGATACAGATCGGTCGCGACGAAGCTTCCGGTCAGCGTGAAGCCGGACGGGAACTTGCCGCAGTCTCCCGGGCCGGTGGTGATGGTGATCGAGGCTTCAGGCGCGGTGTTGTCGAGCTGGACCCAGTGCGTGTCGGTCCCGATCAGGTTATTGGCCGCGTCAAAGGTCGAGAGCCGCACCCGCCACTTCAGGTCGCCGGTCGTGTCCCACTGTGCCAGCAGGCTGTTGATGTTCTGATGGAACGGCAGATAGGTGAAGCGTCCGGTCGTCGGGTCCGCAGTGTGCGTGAACGTTGTCCCATCGGAGCGCGTGACCACCAGATCATGCACCACAGGCACTGGCACAACGCTGCCTTCGGGGATCACCTCGACCTTGTAGCTGTGTCCGATCAGCGGTGCGCCCTGTACGCTGACTCGTCCACCGAACGGGCACGGTCTGCCGAAGGCATCCGGGGCCAGATTGTTGGTGGCAAAGACCGCGCTGGCCGTGGTCAGGCCGGTGGAGTTGTCGATATGCACGACCGGGATACCGCCCAGAATGGCGATCTTACCCGCTGGTACGCTGGCCGAAGGCGCGATATTGATCAGGGTCTGCTCACGGTTACCCCACACCGGCACGCCGTTCGGGTTCGAGCAGTCCATCGGGGTATTCCACGACAGAATCGCCCGGATCGGCACGACACGCGGCCCACGCTTGCACGACTGACGGTACTCGTTCAGGTCAACGGGCAGGCGCACGGCATAGTACACGCCCCCCGCCGGGATGCCGTTGAGATCGTAGACACGGACCTCGGCGGTACCCAGACAGGTGTCGAACGTGCCATTGTTGTCAAAGTCCGCCCAGAACGTCACGTACTCGGCGCTGCCTTTGGTACACGGCCCGCCAGAATAGCCGGACGACTGTTTGACCTGAATGACACCGACCAGCGTATCCGGCGTGTTCGGGTCAAGGCCGATACACTTCAGCTCTTCGTAGCTGGTATTGCCATCCTTCGGGAAGAGGATGTCAATGATATCGGGATTGATCTGGATGTCAGGCAGAAAGTCCACAAACGCCTCTGCGCTCAGCGTGGTCTGCGACTGGACATAGCTCGCCAGTTCTTTATAGGCGAAGCGGTGAACGGGCACATCCTGTTTGGCGTACAGCGTGGAGAGTTCCTGTACGCTGAGTGCTTTGGTCTTCAACGGAATCGGCTGATCGACATCGAGGCTTTCGACCAGAAAGTCCGGCAGTTTGATCTCTTCGATCTCGAAGATGTCTTTCGGGAAGATGAAGCGGAAAGGATCGACCTGAATGGTCGCATCCTGACGATCCCCCCACACCGGCACCCAGTTCGGCTGGTTGGCGGGCGGCGGATTGTTCCATGAGAGGATGGCGCGTACCTGAATCAGCGAATCGAAGACACAGAACCGGCGCGGCGGATTGACGCGCAGCGACACGGCATACTCAAGGCGTCGGCGGCCATCGGTCCCTTCGGGGATATTATAGGCCTGAAAGCTGGTCAGCCCCTGATCCTGCCACGTCGCGCCGCCGTCGAAGGACAGATAGAAGCGCACGTACTCCGGCGTACCGGGGCCGCAGATATCGGTCCCATAGCCGGAGGGTTCATGGATGTAAACCACCGCTTCGAGATATTCAGCCTGTGGCTGGTAGCCGACACAGCCCAGGCTCTCATAGAAGGTGTTATTGAAGAGCTTCAGCACTGGCTCAAGTGGGCTTTGTTCCAGATTGCCAAAGTAGTTCGGGTTGGTCAGCAGCAGTGATCTGAAGGTGGACCGTTCACGGGAAAATGCCTCCTGATTTTCCTGCCGATCCGACTCCGGCCTTTTGTTTCCTGAGTTCTCTGTTTTGTCGTTCATTTCGAGGTTCCTCTTTTATTCGGTAACTCTCAGGGTAATGAACTTTACCCGTTCGAAAAGTTCCCGAATCAGAGTAACCCGATGCGATAACACCCTTCAGTGTCATCTCTTTAGAGGACATCACAGGCAGAAACGGGACTTAGGGTTGATAACGGAGAATCAAAAACGGCATTATGCTGGAAGTGAAGATCGTCACCGCCCACATAGTACATGACATGGAGACAGGGGCATGAAATCGACGGCCACGCAGGAACTGGAAACTATCGCCCGTAAGTTGTTGGAAACCTTCAAGGGGACGACCGACGTCGCCTTCAACCGCCGCTCCGCCTTTCAGATCAGGGTCAATGACCGCCCTTACATGATTTATATCGTGGAAGAGATCGAAAACCATGCCTCCCAACCCAAAGCATCGGACCTTCAGCTCAGCCCGCGCGAAATCGATATTGCACGGCTGATCGTCGGCGGCCTGCCCACCAAGCTGATCGCCTTATCGCTGGGGCTGCGTCCATGCACCGTCAGCACGTATTCAAAGCGCATTTACCTGAAGCTGAATGTCAATTCGCGGGCTGGTCTGGTCGCGAAGCTCCTGCGGGAATATCCGCACGAGTTTCAGGCCGGTTGAGGGGAATTGCAGGCATAACATGGCGGGCGGGATTGAATCCCGCCCCCGTGCAGGTGATGATGCGATGTCCAGGGCATCCCCTATGGCAGATCGACCTCGCAGGTCCTGGCATCAGGGATACAGGTGGCGATAATCTCACCATCACGCTCGACGCTGAAGGCGTGGTCGATCCAGAAACGGTGGCTGGCCGCCAGGTTGCCACGTCCACGTCGCATGTTCTGGCACTGTGACGGCTTGCGCGGAGACACCGGTTCGGCAGTGCCGGACCACACCATCAGGCAGTCCCCAGGCGGGAAGTAATACAGGCCGACACCGGTCATCCCTTCCGCGACTGAGTCCAGCGACAGGGTGATTTCCTCACTGACCAGTTCAATATCACTCCAGTCCTGGTATCCCCGGCTCTGGCTGACTACTGCCAGCGAACGCCGGTCATAGACCAGCAGAATCTCCGGTCTTGGAGGTTCAGGGGTGGCAGTGGGGGCAGCGGTCGGCAGCACCAGCGGGATCACCAGTGGATCTGGTGGGGGGAAGTAACCGGGCAGCACGATGATATCCCGTTCCAGATCGACTTCGGTCATCACCTCACGTTCGCCGTCGCGGTACATGACGTAAACACGCTCTTTGGCTGAGGCAGGCAGCGACACCACAGGCGCATAATTCAGCCAGTCAGTCGTCATCGGACGGCCATCCTTATCGAATAGACGGTACTGGGTTGGCTCGGTCAGCCAGACCGGCCACGTCGCATATGCGGAGTCATCCCTGCCGAGATAAAGTTCACGTGTCTGCGGATGAACCAGCGCGGGCAGCACATTCGGGCGCGCCCCTAAGACGACAATGTAGATATGTCCGAAGGCGTGAGGCAGCGCTGCAATCCCGACCTCACGGTAGCCCGGATTGGTCACGGCGGCCCGGTGCGGCGCAGAGGATCTCCAGAAGGTCATCGCCTTGTCGATATTGTTCACCGCGGCGATCTCGGCCACAGCGACACGGTCCCGCGTGCCGTAAAAATCCCAGAGAAAGTCGCGGTACAGCGCACGATCACGAACGCCTTCCTTATTACGGCCAACATGGATGGCATTCCCACTGGGCATAGGCCGCAGCGTGCGAATGTACTCCGCCTGATAGAGGGCCATGTCTTCCAGCGTCCTGTTCATGCGGAAGGGCAGCAGGCCTTCCTGAAGACGCCATTCATTAAGACGCCCCAATGCTTCCAGTGCGGCCTGTCGATCCGGGACGACGGTGCGCTGGGCATCGATCACACTGACGGACGACACAAACTGCCAGAGGATCATGAGGAGCGCGGTAGAGATTAATGCTGCAAGTAAAAATGAACGTAACCTGCTGCGAAGCATACGGAAGCCCCCGTGAACTGTTATTGTTACGTGCTATTCGTTCATGTGTTACCTCTCATGTTAATGCGGTTTCGTTATTACCGAACACGCGGTTAGAACTTTCATACCAAGTTACCAACCATTTGAGAAATCTTCCCTCAGATAATGCCTCAAGTGTCGGAAAAGTTATATTTCTGTTACATGAGTTCACTAAATGCAAGACATCGTTTGCATTCCTCGTCTCAACACCAGGAATTAATACTTCAAAGCTGAAGCTTAAATCCGATAACCGCCTTCAACTGCCTGTATACCCTCGATTGATCTGTTTACAGATAAGGTACAGCGCTCCTACTGAAATTTACCTTTCACAAACCTTCAGGTGTGGTCCCCCTCGTTATGTATGAAACGTAAATAATTAATTTACATTGCGACATTCAATTCATCACAACGGTATATCAAGTATGCTGGGTATAGATGAAACTCATTGTTTAGTTTCACAGCGTCTGATCGCGTTCTGTAACACAGTAAGGAATTATCTATGTTGAAGTACCGTTCCAATCTTATCCGCCTGCTTATGCTGGCGCTGATCATCGTGTCAACCGGGGCTGTCGTGACCACTTATGGTCAGGGCGGCAAGGGTAACAAACTGGGGTGTCAGAAGAACAACCCCAGCCGTCTCGACTGCTCCAGCCTTGAAGTTACAGCAGTCTGCGAAGGTAATGTGGCTGTCTTCACCATTCGCAACACCGGTGAAGCCGGTAATGGCGATATGCTTGCCCCGACCGAATACCGCCTGGTCGTCGATGGCGTGACCGTCGAAAGCGGCCCGATACAACTGGCTGGCGCGACCACCATGCAGATCAGATGGGCCAATGGCGGCACCGTCACTCTGTATGCCGATCAACAGGTTGGGCATCCGGGCAACAGCCATCCACAGGCTACACTGAACTGTGGTCAGACTGCCCCGACGCAGGTCCCGCCGACCGTCGTCCCGCCAACACAGGTTCCACCGACGACTGTACCACCGACTGAAGTCCCGCCGACCGAAGTGCCCCCTACCGCTACTGAGGTCCCACCGACGGTAACACCAACTGTCGTCCCGCCGACGGCAACACAGGTTCCGCCCACTGCCACTCTGGTTCCGCCGACGGCAGTGCCGCCCACTGACGTTCCGCCGACTGAGACACCGCATGTCGAGGAACCGATTCTGGACGTGTATGCGTACTGCGAAAACGACTGGACTCGCGTCTTCACCGTTACCAATTACGGCGCTGACATGCAGGATCCTGAGTGGTATTACATCCTCGATCAGGATGGATATACCGTGCAGGAAGGCTGGATTCAGCTTCCGGCTGGTGCATCCGAGACGCTGTATGTGGATGGTGGTTACCTGTCACTGACACTGGTGATCGGCAACGATCTGGCTTACACCCCGCTGGACTGCGCCGTTGCAACCGAAGAACCTACCCCCGATGGTGATCTGTACTTCGATGCTTACTGCGAATATGAAGGCGGATACCCGGTCTTCGTGATCGAAAATCTGTCGTGGGAACCGATCGAAGGCGAATACATCGTTCGCGCTGTGGTCGATGATTACGTGATCGATCAGAACTGGCTGTATGTCCCTGAATACAGCAGCGTCACCCTGAGCTACCCGGAATGGATCGAACCGCTGTATCTGACCTTCAACGGCTACTCGATTACCGTTCACTGCTACGTACCGACTCCGGTCCCGACGGAAGAGCCAACGGAAGAACCCACCGAAGAGCCGACTATCGAGCCGACTGTTGAGCCAACCGCCGAACCGACCGAAGAACCGACGGTTGAGCCGACTGTTGAGCCAACCGTTGAACCGACTGTCGAGCCGACGGTTGTGCCCCCAACCGCAACGCCAGTCCCGCCAACCGCGACTCCGATCCCGCCGACGGCGACTCTGGTTCCGACTACTGTTCCAACGATCCCTGCGCCGACTTCAACTCCGGCTGGTCCGCTGGGATGCCAGAAGAACAATCCGGGCCGTCTGGACTGCTCCAGCCTGGAAGTGACCGCGACCTGTCAGGGTGGCGTGGCCGTGTTCACCATTCGCAATACGGGAGAACCGGGTAACGGTGATATGCGTGCCGCGACGGAATACCGCCTGAAGCAGGGTAACAAGCTGATTGAAACGGGTGATGTCCTGCTGGCTGGTGGCACGACCATGCAGATCACCTACAGCGGTAAGGGTAAGATCACACTGGAAGCTGATCAGCAGATTGGGCATCCGGGCAAGAGCCAGCCTCGCGCCAGCGTGACCTGCAATTAACCACCCGTAATCGTTCGTACGACACTCTCGTTAGCACCTTTCAGACGCTGCTCTCTGGAGTAAAGGACACTGGGCTGGCCGATCATGGTCGGCCCAGTGTCTTTTTTTATTTCATCCGGTGGCTGTCGTTAGTGGCGGAAGAGTCCCACCGGTATGATGGTGTCGTGTGATCGGGCGCGGGTTAGAATAACCGGCAGAATGACCCTGAACCGTACACTTAAAGGACTTTTTCAAAATGCCTTCTTTAACGTTATCGACCTTATCGCGTGATCTGTATCAGGAAGAACATCTGGCATTCGGACGCGCCTTCGAGCAGTTTATGGCCGAAGAAGTCGCACCGTATCACGCTGAATGGGAACAGCGCGGATTTGTGGACCCGGAATTATGGAAGCAAGCTGGCGCACGCGGCTTTCTGGCGATGGATGTGGACCGGCAGTACGGCGGACCGGGGCTGAACGACTTCCGGTATCACGCCATGCTGATCGAGACACAGGCGCGGATGATGCTCAGCGGCCCGATGTTCTCGCTTGGGACGGATATTGTGATCCCATACATCTCGCGTTATGGCAGTGACGAGCAGAAGCAGCGCTGGTTGCCGCGGCTGACAAGCGGCGAATGGATTAGCTGCATCGGGATGACCGAGCCGCAGACCGGCAGTGATCTGGCTGGTATCGAGACAACGGCTGAAGATCACGGCGATCACTACCTCGTCAACGGGACGAAATACTTCATCAGCAACGGCGCGATCAGCCATCTGATCGTGCTGGTGGTCAAGACCGACCCGGCGCAGCGTCATCGTGGGATCAGTCTGCTGGTGCTGGAGCGTGATCAGCAGCCGTATGAGACAGTACAGATTCTGGACAAGATCGGCTATCTGGCGCGGGATGTGACCGAGCTGCGCTTTGACAACATGCGTGTACCGAAGGCCAATCTGCTGGGGGAAGCGGGTCAGGGTTTCGCGTACATGATGAAGCAGCTTCCGCAGGAACGCCTGACGATCGCAATCAGCAATGTGGCGACGGCGGAGCGCGTGCTGGACTATACGGTCGAGTGGTGTCAGGAGCGTACGGCGTTCGGGCAAGCGATTGGCACCTTTCAGAATACGCGCTTCAAGCTGGCAGAGCTGGCAACCGAGATCCGCATCGCGCGGGTGTTTGTCGATAACTGCATCCGGCTGCATGTGGATGGAAAGCTCGGCACGGAAGAGGCATCGATGGCGAAATGGTGGTGCTCGGAACTGCTGATGAAGGTCAATACCACCTGTTTACAGTTCTTCGGTGGGCGCGGCTATCTGGTTGAGAACCCGGTGGCGAAGGCATATCGCGATAACCGCGTCGAGCCGATTTACGGCGGGACGAACGAGATTATGAAAGAGATCATCGGCAAAGGCATGGGACTGTAGGCATCGGCGGTATGGTGCAGCATGTCACGGCTTGCTGCCGCATTTTGCAGCAATCGTGCAACAAAGTGCAGCCATTTTCAGCGGCTCAGGTTCAAAGTTGGCTTGCTGCTGCTGCTGCTGCCGCACAAAAAAAAATGTGCTGCTGCAACTGCTGCACATAAAAGTGCAACTGCTGCACAAAAAAGTGCAAGTACTGCACATAAAGTGCAAGTGCTGCACATAAAGTGCAAGCACTGCATTTCTATGATGACCATGAGACAAGGTTTGTTAAGGTGCAGGAATTTTACATTCTAGCACAGATGTTCGATTCGTGCGCTTAGAGTTTTCCAACCTGGGCAATTATTTTCACAGTGGAGGGAGGGCACGGCGATACATCGCAGGCCCTCCCCTGGAATGTCAGTATGCGGTGGTGATGGATGTGACGTGAGTCCACCTCATCGACAGATCAGCAGTTGAAGGGACACGGCGGTGACGTGTCCGCCAGGATATCGATGACCTTTCCTGCCCTACTTCTCATCCGTCGCATGGATAGCACGCAGCAGCGCGGAGTCTTCGCTGTCGTCGCTTAGTTCCCAGAACATCACGCCGCCCAGACCGTTATCACGGGCATACTGCGCCTTCAGCTTGATCGAGGTCGGGTCTTCGTAGCTGATAATCAGGCCGTCGTTGGCGTCGGTGTACAGCCACGGGACCTGCGCTTCGTCATGCCAGAAGCGGGTCATGGTGTCCAGATAGCCACCGGTCGTCAGCAGCCGATAATCATAATTGATCGCATCGGCCTGCTTGAACGGCTGATAAAGCCCATTGTTCTCGTCTGATACGCCATTCCATGAGTGACCGTAGAACGGCACACCGAGCACAATCTTGTCCGATGGGATACCCAGCCCCAGAAACGCCTGCATGACGCTGTCGGTGCTCATCCCTTCCACCGGATCGGCGGATGAGTCGTACAGCGGTGCGCTCAGGCCGGAGACTTCACTCCAGCCGCCGCTCATGTCATAGGTCATAACGTTGATGAAGTCCAGCACCGGGTGAATACGATCCCAGTCCAGCGGCTCATAGGCGGATTTCCCCGCACCGGCGGCAATCGTCAGCAGATAGTGACGGCCATCGGCTTCGCCCTGTGCATCGAGTTCGGCGCGGACGGCTTCCAGCAGCAGCACGAAGTTCTCAAGATCCTCAGGGCGCTCGGTATTGCCGACGTTACCGCCTCCAGTGGGATATTCCCAGTCGAGATCGACACCGTCGAAGCCGTATTCGATCATGAAATCACGCGCGGACTTCGCGAACTTCTCACGCGATTCGGCTGTCAGTGCCACATCGGAGAATCTGCCGGACCATGTCCAGCCGCCGACCGAGATCAGCGTTTGCAGGTGCGGGTACTGTTCCTTGAGAAGCTGAAGCTGGTGGAAGTTGCCTTTCAGCGGGGCGTCTTCCGGCTCGTCGGCCAGCGGGATCTCGACATCCGCCCACGGATCGCCCAGCACCACCTCGCCATCAGCGGAAATATTGGCGAAGGCGTAATTGATATGAGTCAGCAGTGAGGCTTCGATGTCTGTCACAAAATACTGCGTGTCGTAGATCGACCATGAGGTGAAATAGCCGACCACGCGAAACGGTGTCTCATCGGCTGCGGGTTCTTCGGTGGGTTCTTCAGTCTGCGCGAAAACCGATTGAAGCGCGAAAAGCAGGATCAGTAAAAAGACTGCACGTAAACGAATCATCTGTTTGTCCTTCAAAAGTGGGGTGATAGAAATATTGTCCGTAATTGTACACGCAACGATGCCTCAGACAGCAAAAAGAGACTGCCAGCAAACAGAAACTCTCGCAGACGCTGGCACCAGTGCCTTATCTGCCGGGGGATACGCTGACACTCAGCGCGTGGCTGAAGACCAAAAAGGATCTTGCCTCTGGGCCAAAACTGCTGCTCAAAGTCCGGTATGACGATTGCACAAAGGGCAAAGTCGCCATCAGTCCTACCCAGCCCTATGCCGATTATCAACAGCTTACGTCCGACCCGCTGACGCTTGCCGGGGCGGTGTCTCAGGCAAAAGTGATGATCACAGTCAGTCAGCCGGGTATAAAATGTCTGTTTGATGATGTCAGCGTGCTGCATCAGCCGGGAGAAGCCAGCCGCGTTATACCGTTACCGGCAGATTAGCTCTGTCAGCAGATTAGCGACCAGTTCCGCCTGACCTCTTCGCACGGCATGACAGCTTGTTGTCATGCCGTGTTTCACCTCACCCCCTGATACACAATGGATATACAGCCTGATCGCGTTTTCGCATAAGCTTGCAGTTCAGCTTATCCCCTTATTTCTGGCTGTGAACGTGCTTTACAGCCCCACCGATCACGCACCGATCAAGGGAATTTCTCATGCCGCTGCTGGCTTTTGCGCTGGTTCTGATTTCTGCCACCCTGCACGCCACCTGGAATTTCCTCGCCAAACAGGTCGGCGGCGGGATGACCGTCGTCTGGCTGTTTACCACTATCGGCGTGGTGATCTATCTGCCGCTGATGCTGGCCGTGCTGGTGATCGAACAACCGGTGCTCGGCCTGCGCGAGTTTCTGTTCATCGGCGGCACGGTCATCCTGCATATCATCTATTATTTTCTGCTGCAAAGCGGCTACCGTGTCGGGGATCTGTCGCTGGTCTATCCACTGGCACGCGGCACCGGACCGCTGCTGTCGGTCATCGGCGCGATTCTGCTGCTGAACGAACGTCCGTCGATTGGCGCATTCATCGGCGCACTGACGGTCACCGCCGGGATCTTCATCCTGACGGGCAATGTGTTCGCCCTGCGCGGCAAGGATCATGGTCCGGCGGTGGCCTATGGTCTGCTGTGTGGATTCTCCATCGCATGCTATACCCTGTGGGATCAGCAGGCCGTGACAGCGCTCATGATCCCGCCGGTCATCCTGACATGGTTTGCCGCTGCTGCTCAGACTGTGCTGCTGGCCCCCACCGCCACCCGTAACTGGGACATCGTGCGTAATGCATGGCGCAATCACCGCCG
>JAEZAF010000134.1 GCA_023430545.1 Chloroflexota bacterium | reverse complement strand
TGTGGATCAGCCTGCTGGCACCAGTCCCGGATGATGACCATCGCACGCACATCGTCCCCCTGATAGGCACAGGCTTTTGCCAGATAGCCGTCGTTTTCAGTCACCAGCCAGCGCTGATAATCGCTCCACGCCATGTGCCAGTCAGCATATGCCGACCACGCGAAGCCGAAATACGCTGCGACCGTTTTCAGCGACATACCATCGACCGGAAGCTGCACGGTCTTTTTAAACGAACCGTGAAAATCATACAGGCGGTGCTTCAGCCGTATGACCACATCCTCAGGCGCAGTGGCCTGCAGCACACTGGCATCGGTATTCGCCCAGTGCAGGATGGGCTGCGCATCTGCTGAGACGCCATCAGCGAAACAGCGCCACGCGGCGTCAGTATCCGGCGCGAGATGGACGACCTGACCGTCTGGCAGGGTCACCTGCTGCGACTGTGTCAGATGTGGCGCGACCACGACGAGCTGCACCGGCTCATGTTCGCGGCTCCAGCCGATGCTCCACACCGCGCCGCTGGCCTGATCGGTCTCGATGTCGAAGAACCATGCCTGTTCACGGTAAAGGGATGGCATCTCACGCACCCAGATCGGGCGCTGTTCGATCCATGCACGGGCCTGCGCGTGAATCATTGGCGCGGTGGTTGGCCCAATCTTGCGGAACTGACGCAGCTCGACTACTGACATCGAGACGATCTGCTGAAGGCTGACGATCCCGGCGTTCTGGAGGTGGATGCGCGTCTCTTTGTACAAACCGTTCAGCAGCGAGATATCATGGTTGGCGACCGCCTGCGACATGCATGCCGAATACCACACGCATTCCCGGCAGTGCGATGCAATCCGCACCGGCGGCGCAGTTTCGGTATCGGTGATCAGGCGGGCGGCGTGCTCCAGTGCTGCCCACAGCCGCATGTCGTCGTAGTCGTGGCGTATTTTCCGCGCTGGCTGTCCATCGTCACGCATCCCAAACCAGAACCCACTGTAACGCGGCTGCACACCCTGCGCCTGTTCCAGCAGCCAGACATAGGCATCAAGCTGGAGCATATCCGCCTCAGATGGCCTGAGATAACGCTTGATCTCAATCGGGAAGTACAGCGCCTGTGATCCACGCTGATCGTACCTTTGCAGCTGATCCACCTTACCACGCAGCATCACCGGCTGTGCGAGGCCGTCGAGCGGCAGCAGTGCCTCAAGATGGGCATCTGGGATGACAGGATCACCGCGCTGCATAGCCTCCCGCGTGACCTGAACACCTTCTGCCCAACTGGAAACCGGCATCGGCTGAATCGCTCCAACTGTCGCGACATGTACCGCTTCTTCATGCGCGACTCCGCCCGCCAGACGCGATGTCAGTGCAGCGGAGGGGGTGCTGCGCTCGGACGGATCGCCGTGCGTATCCAGCCAGACAAGCCGCTCACAGGTCGCCAGTGAGCGCAGTTGGGTGACAGGCAGGATGATCGGGCTGTTCTGAAGGTTCATCAGGTGATTTTATCACTCCGCCTTCGTCAATAGATAGCGTGCCAGCAGATGGGTCGTGTGAATCAGGCTGTCCTGATGGGTGCGCTCGTAGCTGTGCGAGGCTGCAATCCCCGGACCGGCCAGCCCGACACGCGCCCCGCCGCCAGACCGCCAGTAGGCCGTGCCATCCGAACTGTAATTGACATAGATATCCGTCCGGTACGGGATGTCATGATCCATTGCGAGCTGACGCAGTTTGCGATTCATCGCAAAGTGATACGGTCCGCCTGCGTCCTTGATGCAGATGCTGACCGAGTATTCGTCGGAGTTCTGGCTTTCACCGATTGCCCCCATATCGACGGTCAGCAGTTCGGCCAGATCATCGGGCAGGCCGTTCGCACCGCCGTGACCGACTTCCTCATAATTGGCGATCAGCAGATAGGTATCCTGTGCTGGTCGGAGTCCGCCGTCTGCCAGCGCCTTGACCGCGCCGAGCATGCACGCCACGCCAGCCTTGTCGTCCAGAAAGCGTGATTTGAGGTAGCCGGTTTCGGTCTGTTCCACACGCGGATCAATGAAGATAAAATCGCCGACACTGACACCGAGCGCTTCGGTCTCCTTACGGCTGAAGGTGCGCGCATCCAGCCGCACTTCCATCGTCTTCTCGTTGCGCTCGCTGCGGTGGATCTCGGCATTCACATGGGTACTGGTGTTGACGGGTACCAGTGTGCCGCGAATACGGGTGTCGTCAAAGGTGCGCACCGTGACGCCTTCGTTTTCCGCACCCGGCAGCAGAATTCCGCCGAGTTTGGAGACCGTCAGGCGACCATCGCCTTTGATGTCGCGCACCAGCAGGCCGAGCGTATCGACATGGCCGGTGAGCGCGACCGGATTGTTTGATGATTCACCGGGGATTCTGATCACCAGTGCGCCTTTGCGGGTTTTCCATGACTCATAGCCCTCGAAAGCGCTGTTGAAGCTGTCAAAGGCCTGTTGGGTGAAGCCGATGGCCTCGTCGGTGTAGCCGGTAGGGCTGTGGATGTTGAGCAGGTCGATCAGAAAATCGAGGACGAACTGCAAATCGGGCTGAAGATCACGGTCAGACATTCGGTGTTCCTTCGGAGGTGCGATTGCGGGCTAAAGTCGCGTCGAATATAACATGCCCCCATTGGGAACGTCATGCGGCCACATAGTGCCGTTTGGCAGTATGCGGTAATCTTATTGTCAGAACGATGATGTGAACAGGATAGAGGAGCGTTGGAATGGTGTTGAAAATTGGTGAACCGGCCCCGGATTTCGAACTGCCGAATCAGGATGGCAAGATGGTGAAGCTGAGCGATTTTCGCGGCCAGAAGGTGATTCTGTTCGCGTATCCGAAGGCGAACACCCCCGGCTGCACGGCGCAGGCCTGCGGCATGCGTGATAACTTCCCGCGCTTTCAGGAGTCAAATGCCGTTGTCTTAGGTATCAGCGCCGACAAGCCGAAGGACAATAAGAAGTTCAAGGATAACCACGATCTGCCCTATGACCTGCTCTCGGATGTCGATCATCAGGTGCTGGAAGCATGGGGCGGCTGGGGCGAACGGTCGATGTTTGGCCGGAAGTATCAGGGCATCATCCGTTCTCACTGGGTGGTTGACGAGAACGGCAATGTGAGCGACATTCAGGTCGATGTCTCGCCACAGGATAGTGTGAAGCTGGCATTTGTGAAGGCAATTGGGGAATAATTTCTATAGTTGTGATGTAGCTTAGGGATGCCATCACGCCACCAGATGCAGGGTGGCGTCCCTGTCTGATTTTTATATAGATATGTTTAAAAAGGAGATTTTGGATTCATGATACCCAGTGAGATGTCGATTCAGAATAAACTGCGCCTGCCTGCACCGTCACCGGAAGAATATGCCGAGATCCGCGACCTGTGGATTGCACACTCCAAAGCGGAAGATGCCCGCGACCTCAACGGCCTGATTGCGACTCTCTCCGAGACCTGCGTGTATGAGATCGTCCCGACCGGCCAGCGCTGGGAAGGGCATGAAGGGGCGCGCAACTTCTATCTGACGTTCCTCGGCGCGTTCCCGGATGT
>JAEZAF010000089.1 GCA_023430545.1 Chloroflexota bacterium | reverse complement strand
GCGTTATTTTCACTTCCAATAAGCGCTGTATTTCCATCACTGCTCAGGCTTATTGCATATCCGAAGTAATCGTTCGCTACCGCATCACTGGCAGTCAATATCGCCTGTTGTGTCCATCCAGCTCCATCTCGAACAAATACATAAACTGTTCCGGGCTGTTGAGGCGCAAGACCCGGATAAGCATCCGATCCAACCATGACGGTACTACCGTCTCCACTGACTGCAACCGGGTAGCCAAAGAAATCAACTGGCTGTCCACCATTCATCACTAACTGCCAGACGCCGTCCGGTAGAGCTAAAGTCGGTGTGGCACTTGGAACCAAGGTATAAGTTGGTGTCGGTGTAGGCGTTAAACTGGGTGTAGGCGTTGGAGTCCGAGTTAGTGTGTTGGTTCTCGTTGGTGTAGGCGATCCAGTAGGACCTCTGGTATTGGTGGCTCTTGGAGTGTTAGTCACTGTGTGAATTGAAGTTGGAGTCTCGGTATTTGTACTGCTTGCTGTTTCAGTCGCAGTAACCGTCGGATTCTCTTCGGTCAGCGTTGCAGTGATCGATGGGATTACCGTCACGGTTTCCGTAACAGATGTCGTCGAAATCACTGTTGATGTCGGCTCAACAGCACGGACAGTGAGGCTCACATCATCCAGAAAGAGCTTGCCTGATGTCTGCATGTAGTTGAACTGGACATTGACATTTTTTACACCGCTATTGCCAACTACATCACTCGAAACAGCATGCAGATACCCTTCGACCGCAGGAACTACCAGTTCCAGCTTCTGCTTGCTGCCATCGGTGTATTTGATAATGGCTTTGCCAAAGCCTGTCCCCGGTGATACCTTGCGGGCATCGACATAAGCACTGAAGGTGACATCCGCACCACTTACCAGCGCATCAGTCGCGGTGATCTTCTGCTGAAGTTTACTGCTTGATCCGTCGAAGTTACCACGAAACATAAACGCGCAGTTTCCGCTGTGGGAAAAGGTTTTATTTGCCTTGTTACATTTGAGCTTGTCGCTTTCGAGGTTTGCGTATTCTTCGCCTGCCAGCCATCGGGGATTTTGTCGCCATCCGCGTCAAGTTCGAAGCCGGGATTGACGAGCAGCTCGGTGATCGTGCGGGTCCTATCGTCATCCGGTACAGGCAGTGGGATTTCGCCCTGTCCGCTGACTAAAAGCGCTGTCGAGATCAGAACAATGCAAAATGTGACCAAAAGAAAAAGAGTGGGAATTCGGTGCGTAATCAAATGAACTTCTCTTTCTTCAGATGAATGCAATCAATATCTGCATTGTAGAAGGCTTTCGGTTGAAAAAGGCGTAAATAATTTCCAACATGAGCAGAGGCGGACTTACGCCTGCACTTACAGCACTTGCATACCGTTTGCAGATAGGCAAAAATCAAAGGTGCGAGTCGGCATCGCAACCGTACTCGATAATGACAGGTGTAGCACTTAGAAGTAAGGTGACGTGGGATGCAGACGCCGCTGCCCTCAAATCAGACGCTGGTTGAATTCAGCGAAGCAGTACCGTGGCAGGTAATTGACGAACAGAAGAAACGCTTTAACGACATCGTAAGACAGATCGCTGCATCCAGAGACGACGCCGCACTGCCCCTGGACGAACTCAGTGACGCACTTGGCACTGAAGTTAAAACGTACTATGAGCAGGAACCGGTTGGAGGGGCCAATGTCTTTCTGGCGGAATATCAGGGTCGCCAGTATGTGTTAGGCAGCGCCGTCAGCGCCGTCTATCGGAGTGGGAAAACACTGGCTGAAAGCATCACATCCTACAATATGAATCCCAGTGTCAATCACACCAATCTGACCGAAACCGACACACCGACGACGCGGATGTGCGCACTCGGTGCGGAAATCGAACTGGGTCTGCTGCACGAAGATGGCAGCGCTCCACAGGAAACCGAGATGCTTGAGTTCATCCGCATCTATCAGGACTCCGCCCGTCGGCTCGGCATCACACCACAGATCGACCGTGAAGCCTGTCAGTATCAGGTGGAAGCGCATGTCGCCCCCGGGATCGGTTATCAGCGTACCCGTGCCTCACTGGACGGCATCATGATGGCACTGCTCTCCGCCAGCGAAGCCACTAATCTCAACACTGCCATTCTCGCCGCCTACCCGATTGAGAGTGACTTTGAGCTGACGAAAGATCCAAAGGTCAACACTGCGGTTTCGGTGATGACCCGGATGAACAGCAATTTCCCGGATTACCTCGAACGACAGGCCGAAGCCAAGCGGCGCTATCGCATCCATGAGGACGCTAACGTCGTACAGGTCTTCCGCATTCAGGGCTGCCACATCCATCTGGATCTGGCCGGACGGTCAGAAGCACTTGGTCTGCTCGGCTTCTATACCATGCTGCGCAGCGCCACTGCCATCGCGAATTCCGCGTTCCTGAAAGGTGCACCGTTCGTCAACGGTGTATGCGACGAGGAACTGCTCTGCACACGTGAATATCTGCGCGGCACTACCGTGACAGGCCGCTATATGCAGATTCCGATCACACCGCATCTGTCACCCGATGGACTCAGCCATTACGCTGAACTGCTGCGGTCGGAGAAAGTCAACGCCATGGCCCGCGCCCTTCTCGGAGAGAATGATCTGGGTGAATGGGTCTCTGCCATGCACAACCCTATCGGACGCATCCGTCCGGATCTCGGCAGCAGCAAGCGCATCTGCACACTGGAAAGCACCGGTATGCCGGTCAATATCAGCGCATCGCGTCAGGCCGCTGTGCTGACCGATTTCGAGTTTACACACGCACTGCTCGAAGATTACTTCCGCAAATACGGCTGTGATCTGGAGCCAATGTATAACGATCAGAAGTTATGGGCCATTATGGGACCGCTTCAGCCAGAAGTCTTCCAGCGCCTGCATGACGCATCAGATCGTCAGTGCACGGATGTGATCATCGAGACGGCGACCGGAGAGCAGATGACGCTGTCCGAATTCTACGAGATGAAGCGCATCTATATGCACCGCCGCCTGCCTGATCTGGCCTCTATCCGCCCACGTGATATTGATGAAGTCTACGGCAGTATCCAGCGCATGCTGAACCCGCCCGGAGGTGAGAGTGCGCAGACCATCGAACAATACATCAGCAGCCCACGACTGCGCAGTACCGGCAACTGGGGGATGATTCTGCGCAACGCCTATCTGGAAGAAGGTGGCACACTCGGCTCACAGGACTCCGCCGCCGTGCTGCGCGTCGTCAACCGGATGCACAACGCGCTGAAAAATCGTTATCTGCAGAACTAGCGATTGAGATTAAAATGAGGGCTGAAAAACAGATCACTACGATAAAGGCTCACATTGTATAGCGATCGCAATACACCATCTCGACCGCATTCGTTATCGATCATCATCCCGGTTTATAACGCTGCACTGAGCATCCGGCAGTTGGTTGAACAACTGCTGGATGTGCTGCCCACACTGGCCGACCAGTACGAGATCATTCTGGTAGAAGATGATGGCCGCGATGACAGTTGGCGAGTGATCGAGGGCATCACCCATGATTACGGCGTGTATGTCCATGCCATCAAGCTGATGCGTAACTACGGCCAGCACAGTGCACTGCTGTGCGGGATTCGTGCTGCACGCTTTGGTACGATCATCACGATGGATGATGATCTACAGCATCCACCGGATCAGATCTCACTACTGCTGGCAAAACTGGATGAAGGCTATGATGTCGTCTACGGGCGGCCCCACAACGAGCAGCACGGTTTTCTCCGAAACCTCGCCTCTCAGGTGACGAAACTCGTGCTACAGAATGCAATGGGGGCCGATACCGCCCGCAGCATCAGCGCCTTTCGCGCCTTCCGCACACCACTGCGCCGCGCCTTTGAGGATTATGACAGCCCATACGTCAACATCGATGTGCTGCTGACATGGGCCACACGTCACTTCATCGCCATCCCGGTGAAGCACGAACCGCGCACGCTTGGTGTCAGCAATTACACCATCCAGAAACTGATCGTCCATTCGTTCAATATGGTGACCGGCTTCAGCGTGCTGCCCTTACAGATCGCCAGTATGGTCGGCTTCGGTATGACGATTCTGGGCCTGCTGATTCTGCTGTACGTATTGGGCCGATATATCCTTGAAGGCGGCACACAGTTCCCCGGCTTCCCGTTCCTCGCCTCGACCATCGCCATCTTCTCTGGTGTGCAGATGTTCATGATCGGCGTGATCGGGGAATATCTGGCGCGTATCCACTTCCGCACCATGAAAAAACCCGCCTACGTGGTCCGCTTTGACAGCCACACAGATGAAGCCCCATCGGATTCTTCCAAGAAGGCACCGTCATCTGAAGCGCTCTTATCCTCGGAAACAGACCGTTGACCGACCTCGTCCGCTTTCTGGAATGGGACAGCGCCTTTTTCGAACGGCGCATCGCCCGCATCCTGCCGTCCGCTCTGACCCCGGCGCAGCTTGCCGACATCAACACATGGTGCCAGCAGCAGGCGATTGACTGCGTTTACTTTCTGGCCGACGCAAATGACTCTGTGACCACGCGTCTTGTCGAGCAGGATGGCTTCCACCTGACGGATCTGCGCCTGACGTTTGAGCACCGTCAGCCACAGGTCAGTATCCCTCAGAACAGCAGTGCACCTGATCTCCTGATACGGTCTTTCCAACCTGCGGATGTCGAGGCGCTGGTCGCGATCACCCATCGCAGTTACATCGACTCGCGCTTTTATAATGACCCGTGCTTTCCGACAGAAAAAGCGGACGCCTTTTACGAAACATGGATTCGCAACAGCACCAATGGCAGCGGCTTCGCAGATGAGGTTCTCGTCGCGGAAAGAAATGGACTCCTGCTTGGCTATATTTCCTGCAAACGTCATGGCACACTAAGGTGTGATAGCACACTAAGGTGTGATAGCACACTAAAGTGTGATAGCACACTAAAGTGCGATGGCACACCAGGCGATATTGGTCTGGTGGGGGTTGCAGAAAGTGCCCGTGGAGCCGGGTTGGGCACCACATTGGTCAATGCCGCGCTGAGCTGGTTTGCACATCATGGATGTGACCGCGTTCAGGTTGTCACACAGGGACGTAATATCAGCGCACAGCGGCTTTACCAGCGCTGCGGCTTCCTGACCGCCGAGCTTGGCCTGTGGTATCACAAGTGGTTCCACAACTGCGACTGATCTGGCCTTTATAGCGGCCTGCCTGCTAACCGATCTGTTTCAACCTTGCTTTAGAAGGATTCAGATGACTTCTGCCATCCCATTCAACAAACCATATGCTGTCGGCACCGAGCTGGATTACATCCAGCAGGCAATCCACAGAGGCCATCTTTCCGGGGATGGACACTTCACGAAAGCCTGTCATCAACTGCTTCAGGATGCGCTTGGCATCCCGAAAGCGCTACTGACTACCTCCTGCACCCACGCGCTGGAGATGTCCGCCATTCTGGTCGATACACAGCCGGGTGATGAGATCATTGTGCCGTCCTTCACCTTCGTCACTTCGATCAATGCCTTTGTACTGCGCGGCGCGAAACCGGTCTTTGCCGATATCCGCCCGGATACTCTTAACCTCGATGAGACAAGGCTCGAAGCCCTGATCACGCCACGCACGAAGGCAATTGTCGTCGTCCATTACGCGGGTGTCGCCTGCGAGATGACCACGATCATGGAGATCGCGGACCGCCACGGTATCCCGGTCATTGAGGACAATGCACACGGCCTGTTTGCAAAGTACCGGGGGCGTTATCTCGGCACATTTGGCGCGATGGCGACACAGAGCTTTCACGAGACGAAAAATTTCATCTGCGGAGAAGGCGGTGCCCTGCTGATTAACGATCCGCAGTACATCGAACGCGCCGAGATCATCCGCGAGAAGGGGACCAACCGCAGCCGCTTCTACCGTGGACAGGTCGATAAATACACATGGGTTGATATCGGCTCCAGTTATCTGCCATCCGAGATCAATGCGGCCTATCTACTGGCACAGCTTGAAGAGCGCGAGAAGATCCAAAGCAGGCGGCAGTTCATCTGGGAATACTATCATACTCATCTGCCGGAATGGGCCGCCGCACACGGTGTGACGCTGCCAGTCATTCCGCCGGACTGCGAGCAGAGCTATCACATGTACTACATCCTGATGCCATCGCTTGCAACCCGCACCGCGCTGATCGACTATCTGAAGTCGAAAAGCATCCTGAGCGTGTTCCACTACCTACCACTGCATCTTTCCGATATGGGGATGAAGTTCGGTGGTCAGGTGGGGGACTGCCCTGTCACCGAAGACATCAGTGACCGCCTGCTGCGCCTGCCGTTCTACAACGCCATGACGGAAGAAGAATTAGAGCGCGTGATCGCCGCGCTCTACAGTTTCGAAGATTGGTAGGGCATCCATACGATGTTGGCATATGCAGCACGTTCTTCCGGTTGTCTGCGGATTGCGGCAGCGGCACAAGGCGCCACAATGTGCTGCCTGTAGCAGCTTGCTGCTGCTGCTGCTGCCGCACAAAAAAAATGTGCTGCAACAACGATTCTTCCCTCAAACTGCGTGTCAGCGGCAGATTTGCGGCATTATTTTGCTGCAAAATGCTGCAATGCGTCGGATGGCATTGAATGCCGCCTCTACAGCTCTGTAATGTTAAGGTGCAGGGTTAGATACAGGAACCTCATAGTATAGCATAAATGTTCTAATTGTGCGGTTCGAATTTTCAAACGAAGTGGACCAAAAAGTGGAGTCTCTTCACCTCAGGCCTCCTAAAGCTGGTGCATATGGGCATCCACACGATGCACGTTGTCACAGAGCCATTGCAGGCAAGGGCCTGTGTGCCCTATCGCTATTTCTGTACCGGCTTTAGGGTCGTGGCGTCGAGGTCGCAAACCGTGATGCTGTAACCTCTGCCGATGCCGTCGGGGGCACTGTTGGAGTCGCAGTCGGGGCAGCGCCATAGCGCACCCGCCATATATGCCCATAGATAAAGTCCGAGATCACCAGACTGCCGTCCGGTGACACAATCACATCTGACGGGCGAATCAGACCTGTGACGAATGGTTCCGGTGTATAGGCCATCAACAGTTCGGGATCAGTCGGCACATGCTCCGGGTCGATCCGCACGATGCGCTGACCGTTCCCGGTGCCGTTCCAGAAGGCGACGAAAACATCACCGAATACCGCCGCCGGATACTGTGAGCCGGTATAGGCTACGATCCCACGCGGCAGGGTGTAATCTGGCAGCGGCAGCAGATCTGGCTGAATGCGCAGGCTGAAATTGGTCGGAGGGCATTCATCGCAGCCTCGCAGACGCCAGTACGGGAAACCGTAATGCGCGCCTTCATCGACGCGCAGGATGCGGTCACCCAGACCATCGACCATGCCATTATCGCTGGCGTAAAACTGACCGTCCGCATCGAAAGTCAGATCATACGGTGTGCGGATGCCACCGGCATAGACCTCGATCTCACCGGTGTGCGGCTGGATGCGCAGAATCGCTGCCTCATGAGGCTGGATCTCGGCGTAACGCTGGCGCTGCGGCTGCGTCGGTTCGCCGTGATCGGTCTGCGCTCCGACGCCGAGATACAGATAGCCATCCAACCCGAATACCATGCCCATTGGCTGCCCACCGTTGATCCCAAAACAGCACGGCAGATCATCCAGCACTGGCGCACTCGATCCGTCTGGCCGTACAAGCCATACTGCTCCACCTGACTCTGGCGTCAGTCGTCCGCTGACATACAGCAGATCGGTCCCCGGTTGAAACGCCAGACCGATAGGCGACTCAACTGTCTCGGTGCTGTAACGCTCGGCCTGACCTTCACCGTCCATCACATAGACTGCGCCGCGCTGCGTGCCGTTTTCCCACACGGTCGCGTACAGTCGGCCATCTGGCCCATAGACAATCTGAATCGGCTGCGCAGGAAACCTCCCGACATGTTCCAGCACATAGCCTTCTGGCACGCGGATGCGCTGCATAAACCCTTCGACATCATCCTCACAAGGGAACTCGACACAGCTCCAGCCTTCCGGCGTTGTGAAATCTGCCGGAGCGGGTGTGCCGCCTTCGCTGATGCTGCGATTCTCGATCGGCGTCAGCGTCCACAGCGGCTGAGTGGGTGCGAGGGTAGGTGTTTCGGTCGGTGTCAGCGTGATCGTCGGCGTCAGTGTAGATGTTTCAGAGGGTGTCGGCGTGATCGTCGCGGTCAGCGTTGGCGTTTCGGTCAGGGTTTGAGTCGGTGTCAGTGAAGGGGTCGCCGTGTACAGCGGTGCCTGCGCATTCGTCGCTGGGACCGTCGCCTGAAAGACCACTGCCGTCGGTGCGGTATTTCCGCCGCATCCGGTGACCAGCGCCACCAGAGACAGGCTGATCACCATATAAACACATTGAAGCAGCCAGCGCGGAAAACAGCGGCTGGAAAAAAATTGCGAGATCATGCGTATCCTAAAAAAGCGTGTCGTAATCGACTTTCGGGAAGACCGTCAGTTTACCGCCGACGGTGGCGTCGAGGATGCGCCGACCATTGGCCTCATAATGCTGTTTCGCCATGCGATAAGCGATCTCTGAGGTCTCCAGATCGGGCAGATTCCAGCGGTAGCCCTTGCCAAAGTAGTTTGGGTCGAAGTGATTCGCATCATGGACTTCGGTCACCACTTCCTGATGCGGCCTGCCCTTATCGACAAAGTTATGATCGACACCGATGAGGATCACCTCTTCAAAACCCAGATAATAAGCGACCTGCATCGCCGCATATGTGACGGTCGCGCCTTCCCACAGAACATGTGTCGGCGCTTCGGAGAATAACGGCGTGCGGCTGGTGGGGGCGAGCAGAATCGTACTCGGTGTGAAGTCCATCCACTGGCGACCATGCCAGCCGATAAACTTTGTCATCGGCAGCTTTTCGATATCCGGGCCGAACTGCTCCACCACCAGCGGGTTAACGCAGGCGTAATAGGTCGTCTCAAATCCAACCTTTGGGAACAGCAGATAAATCCGGTTCATGCCGATGGTGTTCTGACCCTTGAGCCTGGTCAGATCCATCTGATTGAGACTTGGCCCGTTGCCAATGATAAAGCACCGCTGACCGCGATGCCTGTCTTTCAGCATCCGCATCCGGCGTGTACTTTCCCACCGTTTATAGCCGAAATACCATTCGGGATTGCGAACGCGTTTAGAGATTTCGTTATACAACCCCACTGCTCCGGGGATGTTTTTGACTGTCTGTCTGACCTGATCCATCATTCGGTGCTGAGCCTGGCTGTTGCGCCGCCATCCACAACCAGAGACTGCCCGGTGACAAAGGATGCGCGTTCATTATCCGCCATAAACAGAATGGCCTGCGCAATCTCTTCCGGCTGGCCGACACGACCGATCACATGCTTGGCCCCCAGTGCGCTGAGCTGCTCTTCGATATTGGCTCCACTCAGATGACCGCGCCCCAGACCGGCCCGCAGCATGTGAGTATCCACCGCCCCCGGCAAAATCGCATTGACGCGGATATTGTCCGGTGCGAGTTCAATCGACAATGCACGTGTCAGCGCCATCAGTGCGCCCTTGCTGGCGGCATAGGCTGCGATATTGGCTGAGGTCTGCACGGCATGTACCGAGCTGATATTGACAATCGCCGCCTTGCCTGCGGCCTTCAGCAGTGGGTATGCCCGCTGAATCGCCAGATATACTGCCCGCAGGTTGGCATTCATCACCATGTCCCACTCGTCCGGGGTCGTCTCCACCAGCGGCTTCGCGACCTGCACCGCCGCATTGTTGACGAGCGCATCCAGCCTGCCATGATTTTCGGTAATCGTCTCAAAGATACGCTTTGAATCGTTTTCGTTCGAGATATCGGCACAGATAAAGCAGTCCACGCCGGGAAGATCCGGTATATCACGCCGATCCACCCCGTAAACATACCATCCTGCTGCCGAAAAAATACGTGCTGTGGCGCTGCCGATCCCGCCAGCCACTCCCGTAATACACACTGTTGGTTGCAAGGTTAACACTCCATCTGCGTTGTCAGTATGATGTCAGTATGCTGTCCATCAGCCTATGGCGTGAAATCTGTCGAAATAAAATCGGCTGAAACAGCATCTGAGCTTCTGTGGGCTGTATTGTACAGGATACTTCGTGATTGTTGAGAGATTCGGTTTTACACAGAAGTACCCGTAAAGGTCGGCATCATCCGACAGTGCGATGCTGCTGTAATAGGTGCATTGACAGACCAATTGACAGAATTGTTATTTGGAAGATCGGTCTGAAACGGCTATGATCGACGGGTGTTATCAGGATGGTCTTCGATCTGGAAAGCTGCGTGAATGAATATACTGTTGATTGGTGCGGGCAGTGTCGGTCAGGGGCTGCTGCAAATCCTTGCGGAAAAATCACAACCCCTGTACGAAACCTCCGGCTTTTCGCCGAAAATCGTTGGAGTCGCGACTGGTTCCAGAGGAACACTGTTCGATGAGAACGGATTATCGTTCGACGCTCTTCAGACCGCACTGCGCAGCCGCACACTTGATCTCGATCCGGCATCACCCACCCTTCAGCGCAATCGCGACATCCGCGACATGATCGAACACCCCACTGTCGATGTGATCGTCGAAGCCAGCCCTACTAATGTTCAGACCGGTCAGCCCGCGCTCGGTTATGTCTACCACGCCCTGACACACGGAAAGCATGTGGTCCTGGCGAATAAAGGCCCGCTGGTGGTCGATGGGCCTGGGCTGATGCACTGCGCGGAAAGTGTCGGACGTGCACTGCGCTATGAAGCAACCGTCATGGCCGGGACACCTGCGATCCGACTGGCGAAGCAGGGACTTCCAGGTGCAGAGATCAGCGGGTTTCGCGGTATCCTCAACGGCACTACTAACTATATGCTGAGCCAGATGGGTGAAGGAATCAGTTTTACGGATGCGCTGGCGGACGCTCAACAGCGGGGATATGCCGAGACTGATCCGAGCGGGGATGTCGATGGCTGGGACGCTGCTGCAAAAGTGATCATTCTGGCGGCGGCGATCTTCGGTGTGCAGTTCTCGCTGGATGATCTGAGTGTAACTGGTATCAGCGGCCTCGATCAACAGCAGATCGAGCAGGCGAAAGCCGAAGGAAAGCAGTGGAGACTGGTGGCCGAAGCCGATCGCAACGGCGGATGTGTAAGGCCAGTGGCGCTTCCCAACAGTGATCCGCTGGCGAATGTCAGCGGGACATTAAATGCTATTACCTATAGAACCGATGTCAATCAGGATGTCACGCTGATTGGGGCGGGAGCGGGTGGTCGCGAAACCGGCTACGCGATCGTCTCCGATCTGCTGGAGATTTCCAAACATTTCTTTTAACCTTATGCCTTCTTACTTGCATTTAAATTTGTCTCATCAGTACAATGAGACATAATGCGACATTATCCGGATGATGGTGCAGCGATGAACACCCAGAACGCGAAACTTCTGCTCGTTGAGGACGACGTCAATATACTAAACGGCCTCAGGGACATTTTAAAGCTCGACCATTATGATGTGCTGCTGGCAGAAAACGGCGTGGAAGCGCTCAAGATCCTGCGCCAGCAGGGTGATCAGCTCCCGGATTTAATTGTCTCCGACATCATGATGCCGATGATGGACGGGCTGGAATTCCTGAAGAATGTCCGCCGTGAACCTGAATGGGTCAAGATCCCGTTCATCTTTATCACAGCCAAAGGGGAACGATCCGACATCCAGCAGGGCAAGCTGCTCGGTGTCGATGATTACCTCGTCAAACCCTTTGATGCCGACGAACTGCTGATCGCGGTTTCTTCCAAACTGAAACGCCATAAAAGCCTGAATCAGGTTTATTCCGATCAGCTTTCCGCCCTAAAACGCAGCATCCTCACCATTCTCAACCATGAATTCAGAACCCCGCTCACACTGGTCGTCGCCTATGCCGATATGCTCAAGGATTATGAATCCGATGCCATGTCCCGCGACGAGCTGCTGAGCTTCCTTAAGGGTGTCAATTCCGGTGCGGACCGTTTGCGGAGGCTGATCGAAAACTTTATCCTGCTGGTTGAACTCGAAACCGGTGATGCCCAACGCACCTTTGAATGGCGCAGACAGGAAATCATCCTCGGCGATCTGGTCAACAAGGCTTATTTTGACGCCGCGCAGGATTATACCGAGCAGCCGACTTTCGCCTTCCAGATCCCGAAGGAGATGCCGCTCATCATCGGCGATTCCGAATACCTCACCGTTGCCATGCGCGAACTGATGAGTAATGCCATCAAGTTCACACCAGCGGAGTCGCAGGTACAGGTTGGCATCAGCGCTGATGAGCATATGCTGACCTTCTGGGTTCAGGACTGCGGACGTGGCATCCCGGAAAATGAACTGGAAAATATCTGGAACAGCTTTTACCAGATTGACCGCGAGTATTACGAAGATCAGGGAACAGGTGCCGGACTGGCACTGGTACGCGGCATCGTTGATCTGCATGGGGGCAGTACCAGCGTCACCAGCAAACTGGATAAAGGCAGCACGTTCTTTATCCATCTGCCGGTTATCTCCTGACGCGCTTCTAACCTACATTTTCGGGGTAGTCGGCTGCGGCGTCCGCCTGCGTACCCTCCCGCACACAGGACGGGCATCTGGCAAAAAATTCGAGCAGGTGCCCGGTGATCTCGATGTGATACTGCTCCTCAAGCTGGCGTGTGAGTTCTGTCAGCCCGCAGTGCTCGAACTCGATCACACGGTCGCAGGTGGTGCACAGGATATGATGATGATGGCCGTCGGGCAGCAGCACGTAGGTCGGCGTCAGGCTGCTGTCTACATACGTCGGGCGGATAATCGCCAGCCGTGTTAGCATATCCAGTGTGCGAAAGACACTCGCCCGACCAATTGAGGGATCACGTTCCGCGACTGCCGCCAGAATCTGGGTCGAAGTCAGATGACCATCACTTTGTTCCAGCACTTCAAGCACCCGAAGGCGCGCATTGGTCAGCTTGAAGCCCGATTCCCGCAGCCGCTGAAGTCGTGAGTTACTTTCCGCCGAGATTGACATCACTATTGAAGACCTTTTACAAGTTGTAACCGTCGTCATTTTAGCAGACTTCTCCCAATACTTGAGCGTTGGAACCACAGCACTGGCACAACACGAGGAGCATCCCGTGGCTCGCAGGCTTTTTGAAGATGACACGCAGCCGAAGGTCAAACCGACTTCGCCCCCAAACACGGGGCAACCACCCGCCGGACCACCCGCGCCGCCTCCATCCGGTACGGGACGCGTTCCACCGAACCCACCGATCAGGGTAACGGAGAAACGGCGCTCGGGTGGACGCTGGCTGCTGTGGCTGACGATCCTCTTTCTGCTGCTGATTATCGGCCTGCTGTCCGGATTATTGAGCATGCGTCCCGATCTGGTCGGCCTGATGCGCATCGCTGACTGGCAGTCCACAAACGTGGGGGTCCTCTCGACTGTTTCCATCCTCGAAGCCACCAGCATTGCACAGCAGCAGCGCGACATCAATCTGCTGAATACACAGGTGTCCCTCGATAACTATTCCGCTCTGCTCGGTCAGACGGAGACCCAGCAGGTCATCAATGATTTCTCAACACTGACCGCTGTGGCTGTGAACAGTGAACTTCAGGCCACGCGTGCCGCTGAAAACTTCGCCGCGACTCAAGCCGCATTGCAGCAATTAAGCACACAGGTCCAGCAGGAGTTTCTGGCGACACAGGCCGCGATCAGTGGGAGTCTTGCGACCATTCAGGCCAATCAGCCGCAGCAGAATATCCTGATCGTGGACGGGGATTTTGTGCGCGGGACTGAGAGCATCAATAGTGCGTCGCCCTCGCCGGTCTGGGCCGTCTCCGATACTGGCGCACTGATCGCACAGGCCGCCAATTCCACCGTGCTAACGCGGCGCAGCAGCTATCCGCAGCAGTTTACGGTCAATATCGGGCTGGTTGCTGGCAGTACCTCTTCCTACTACGATGTCCTGCTGGGGATGAACAGGGATACCAATACCGGCAGCCTGCTGCGGATCTATCACGACAGCACACAGGTCACAAGTGTCTCGCTCTATGCCATTGACTTTGCGCGGCTGAATCAACCGGACGGCATTCTGGTTGACGACAATCAGGCGCTGGTGTCGGCTCAGTCCCTGAACCTTCCGGGGCGCGACATCGCCGTGATGATCAGCATCAACGGTCAGGACATCACAGTCGAAGTCAACGGCACACCGGCCCTTCAAACAAAAACACCGACACCCTCATCAGCAGGGAGCATCGGTGTTCAGTTGCGATCAGGTGCGCAGCTCCAGGTACTTCAGGTGCTTTCCGGAGCGTTTTAGATGTGGTCTGGTCCTATGCGTAGGCCAGCATCATATCGCGCTGGGCAAAGGCGCGGTAGTCGTTGCTGCCCTTCCATGAAACGAACTCATACACGCTGTTCAGAAGCTGGGCCTTTTCAAACAGATCATTGACCAGCTCAGGGGTGACGGCCTCAACGGTATCATACCACACGCCGACGCGGAACCAGTTCTGACCACAGCAGAAGGTGCTTACCCACTGCTCGAATACGGCGGGGTGGGAAGCCTGAAGCGGATTCAGGACCAGATCGTCCAGCTTGACACCGGACCAGAAGCCAATGCGGAAGTCGCTGCTCAACTTCTGAATGAGCTGGCGGAAAGCGGTGCGATGACGGTTCACGGTCAGCTTGCCGATGAAGTTTTCCTGATCCCACCATGCATCCGGCGGCAGGACGAATTCCATCACGATACCATCATGGTAAGCCCGCAGCTCAATCACCGGATGGCGGCGCAGATTCAGTTCAGACAGCGGCATGTCGCAGCCAAGCAGATATTCAACATTCTGCGCTTCTTCGAAGGGGCGATGGTAAGTCACCGTTGGATTGGAATTCCCGCTCCAGTCCGCCGATGATTCAGAGGTGGCAGCCACATCAAGGCTGATAGAATACTTATGGAAACGGGCAGACAGAGCAGTTTGCAGTTGGTTCAGCATTTCGTTCGCAAGCATTGTGTTAGCAGGCATGGTGATCAGCTCCGGATAATTAATTTAGCATTATGTTAATTGTCTTAAAATTATCACAGTTAGGCTGTAAGCATAAACCTGTTTTTACTTTTGCAACATTTTCTCAATCCAACACGCGTTACAAATATTACAGGCCAAATTAATTCCTTTACTTAACAAACCTTTTATGCACGTACGGTTCCAAAACGTTCTCATAATTGGGCTAATTCGCCGCCAATGCTTAGCGAATATGAGAATCATTAAGATGGTATATTTACTTTAACGCTGTAAGCCCTGCTGTCCCGTCTGTGCAGCGTTTTTCATCCCACGGATCACCACCGATAAGTTGACAGTGTGGAATGGAGAACGTATACTGCGCCATAGTTTGCTTAACCTGACCTTATTTACCTTTCGGGTTAAATCGAAAACGTTATAAAGGACTTCTCCACCTGCTCAGGAGGCAGCCAATATGCAGGGCAACGATACCTTCCGTCTAGTTGTACGGCGGGGTCCCCAACCCAACCAAACCTTTGATATCAGCAAGGATGTGACGACGCTTGGCCGTGACATCACCAATGATATTGTCATCAATGACCCTGAAGTCAGCCGACATCACCTGCGTATCGCTCGCACCGCCGATGGCTGCTCAATTGAGGATCTCGGCTCGACCAACGGCACCTTTGTCAACGGTCAGCGCATCTCCGGCAGTCGTCCGCTCAACAGCGGCGACATGATTGGCCTCGGTGAAACCGTCACCCTCGGTTATGAACGCCTGCGTCCCTCGCAGATGGGCGGCATGGAACCAGTAGGCGGCTCTCCGATGTCGCCGACTGTGCCGGTACAGGCTAACCCGCAGGCAGGTTATGCGCCTTACGGCCAGCCGCAGCCAGTCCAGCCGCAGCAGAATTATGCGCCCTCACCCTATGCACAACCGCAGCAGCCTGCTCAGCCTAATTACGGTTACAGCGGCCAGCCGGGTGATCCCACTGCCAGTGCTTATGGCGCACAGCCCTACGGTACGCCGCCAGCGGTCAGCACCGGTTATGATTACGATCCGTATGCGGTGCGTGAAGAAGAGCCGCGCAATGCCATGCGCTGGGCGGCCATCGGATGCGGCGGCCTCGCCGTGTTCTGCTGCTGCAGCTCGGTGATCGGTCTTGTCGTGATTGACTCGCTCAATCTGTGGTATGACGTGCCGATTGTCCGCGACATCGCGCCGCTGCTGGCGCGCCTTTTCGGCACCTAAAGCTCACATGAACTGATATAAACAAAAAACGGACAGCCGCTTGTGACTGTCCGTTTTTTATATTTTTACGCCCTAAAACAGACTTAACTGCTCCGGTGGCAGATTATCGTTATTCTCAGGTTCATCCGGTTTGTTCTGATCACGACGTGCTTTCACTTCCGCTAGAATCTCGGGGATACGCTTTACATCGGCTTCCATATCAAAGCGCAGACCGGGATTGCGCAGCGCAGCCGCCGGATGAAACAGCGGATAGTACGCCCTAGAGTCCGCATATTTTGGCTTCCCATGAATGGCGGAGATCTTGCCCGTGGGGAAGAACTTCGCCATGCTGAAGCGTCCGAGTGTCGCGATCATCAGCGGATCGATCAGCGCAATCTGATGTTCCAGATACTCGCGGCAGGCCTCGATCTCATCCGGCATCGGATCACGGTTATTCGGCGGCCGATGCTTCACCACATTGGTGATAAACACCTGCTCACGCTTCAGGCCGATCAGGTTCAGCAGATAATCAAGATACTGACCGGAACGCCCTACAAACGGCAGCCCCTGCCGATCTTCATTTTCACCCGGGCCTTCACCGATAAACATAATCTCGGCAAACATATTGCCCGCGCCGGGGACGCCATTACGCGCATTCTCATGCAGACGGCATTTGGTGCAGACCTTCACCTGTGCCGCGATTGCCTCCAGTTTTGCGATGCGATCCTCATTTTTCGCAGTCATCACGCGCCCTTCGTGCATCTGTATACTTCTGTATCCGTCACTATCACGAAAGCATACCCAATCTGCGTTCTGTTTGTCGCCCTTTTGATGCAGATTTTGCAGAACCCGTTATAAATTTCCGCTTAGCGAGCCTGCACATTTTCATCTGTCACACGTTCATTACCCATGAATGAAGCGGAGATCATCGCCAGACCCGCCACCACTGCCCCAATCAAGCCAAGTTCTCCAAGCACACCGACCGTGATGGTCGCAAACGTATTGGCATACTGAATCGGGTCGGTTACGCCCTGCCCCAGTTCCACTGCGGCCAGCACATTGACACGCTGAAGCGCAAATGTGGTGAGTGATGATACGCTGATCGTCATCCCCAGCAGACGCAGCAGGAGCACCAGCGCCGACGCCACCCCTCGTTCGTCATCCGGGGCGGAGTCAATGACTGCCGCGCTGATCGGTGAAAAGGTCAGGCCGATGCCAATGCCGATGATGATCATCTCTACGATGATCATCGGATCGGTGATCTCGATGGTCCATGTCAGGCGGATCATCAGGAACCCGATCGCTGCCAGCCCCAGGCCAATCAGCGTGGTGGTGCGATTTCCAATCCGTTCACTCAGCCAGCCTCCGGGAAATGCAGCCAATGCCATCGGAACGGTGAGTGCCGAGAGTAACAGCCCAACCTGAAGCGCTGCCGATCTTAAATTCGCCTCAGACTCAACCCGGACATTGACCAGAATCGGTACGATCACCAGTCCGATAAACAGACAGTACCCGACAAACAGGTTCGTCAGCGATCCTGCCGACAGATTACGACTGCGGAACAGTTTCAGGTCAATCAACGGATCACGCACGCGACGTTCCACCAGTACGAACAGGACCAGCAGCAGGGCGGAAAGCGGCAGCAGCCATGTGGCACTCTGCGGCAGCACAGCCAGATTATCGATACTGGTACTAACCGACACGTCGATATTTGCACCGCCGAGGCCGATGTTAAATGCCACCAGTGCACCGATCAGCAGCAGTGCGCCCAGCCAGTCGAACCGGCCTTCAGCGCGATGCTGCGGGACATTGCGCAAGGCATAAAGCACGACCACCAGCGCGAACAGCGACAGCGGCACATTGACCCAGAACAGCCCCTGCCACGGGATCTGCTGCACGAAGATGCCACCGTACAGATGACCGAGCACCCATCCCAGCGTATCGACCGCACCAATCACACCCAACGGACGCGCACGGCTGGATGCCGGGAACAGGTCCGCGACCAGCGCCAGGCTGACCGGGATCAACGCCCCTGCGCCAAGCGCCTGCACCACACGTCCAAAGATAATCGCCTGCAGATTTACCATCCCTGGATCAGGGAACTGGCCGAGCCGTCGATAAATCGAATACAGGATGTCGGTCGGCAGCAGATGGGCTTCCGCCACCAGAATCGACCCGACGATGAAAATCAACAGGCAGGCGACATACACCCGACGACGCCCGATCAGGTCACTGATGCGGCCTGTCACTGCCAGACTGACGGCATATGCCAGCAGATAGGCGCTTACAATCCACGCGGCATCATCCAGTTGGGTTTGCAGCGGCAGTTCGAGATCGACAATCAGCTCCGGTAGAAACGCGGAAACGACCGTGAGGTCCAGTGAGCCGATGAAGACCGGGATACAGATCAGCGCCAGCACCAGCCACGGGTTCATACGCCGCCCCGACTGAGCAGCGCTGTCATTAAATACGCCGTTCATACTTACTCCGCCTCATCGGGTGGGGTCAGTTCAGGCTCCGCGTTGATGTCATACACATTGATCGTCCATGTCGTGGGGTCGGGCGATTCTTCGGTCGCGGTCTCTGGCTGAGTGAGGACAATCCGCACCGGGATGCGCTGTTCACGATGGATATACACATCCACTGGCACCGTTTCAGCCACGTCGATCAGACCGACCACCAGCGCCTTAACCGCCGGACCGTTAGCGATCCCCGTGAGATGATAGACCGGCGCACCGTCTTCCAGTGTCGCTTCGCCGACGAAGTCCAGATCTTCGAGTGCAGTCAGTGCCGCCTGAAAACCGCTGTCCGCCGCGATCAGGGTGACCGGGTTGAATCCGGGCGCGAAATCCCCCTTGATCCACGGCGACCCTTGCAGGCGATACCACTGATCGTCCTCACGCGAGAAGATTTCGACATCCTGCGCGACATTGCCAACCACACTCTCGACGACAATGCGTGCAGTTGCCTGTAATGTCCCGGGGGCGACATACTGCGCACGCGCCCATCGGAACTGGGCATTCACGGCAAGGGTATCGGTCGGGCCGAGGTATACGGGAATGACATAGGTATTTCCACCCTGCTCCACATACATCCAGAAGGTATCACTTTTACGGATATTGTTCGATGCTTCCGTGAGCAGTGCTAAAGGCTCAGGTGTAGGTTCATTGGATGGTCCCGGCTGGCAGCCAGCAAGGGCAGCAAATCCAGCCAGCAGAATAATTATAAAAACTAACCCCAGATGTCGGCGCACAGAGATCCTCTCATGGTGTGAAGCGGCGGAGAGTTACCAGCCTTCAGCGACCAGCTCTCCGCCCTCGACGATCAGCTAACAACGATTCATTACCACATTATACGTGAGGCAGACGTATTTGTTGCGTGTGAGCCTCACCCTACCCTCAGCGCAGGTCTGCTGTATCCAGCAGGATGGTCACCGGGCCATCATTCAGGATTTCGACCAGCATCATCGCGCCAAAGACTCCGGTTTCTACCCGCTGTACACCTTCCTGACGCAGCGTACTGGCATACAGATCGACCAGCGGTGACGCGACATCAGGCTGAGCGGCCTTCACAAAACTCGGACGCCGCCCCCGACTCATATCGGCATACAGCGTAAACTGTGAGATCACCAGCACACCACCGCCAGTATCCAGCACCGAGCGGTTCATCTTCTGCTCTTCATCGGAAAACACCCGAAGCTGGGCCGTTTTCCGCGCCAGCAGCACGGCATCCGCTTCGGTATCTTCATGCGTCACGCCCACCAGCGCCACAAATCCCTGATCAATCTGCCCGGTGACTTCACCTTCAACGGTCACACTGCCGCGTGTCACTCTCTGTAAAACCACTCGCATTCATCCGCCTTCATCGTGATAAGGATGGTCTTCTGCCGCTCTTGTCGCTGCACTGCTTCGGATATTAAGCCCATCGACCCGCTTCGTCAAAGCCCGGTATACGCTGCACACGAACACTATCCGGGTTTGCTGAACATTTTCTAATCGGAAAACTAACCTGCACAATACCTGTGAAATCTGTCATAATAGCTTGCGCTCAAGGCCAGTTAATGGTTATGAACACGTTCTTGCCCATTCCGTTTTGCCTTTAAGGGCAGCGAGTATTGAAACCTGTATGACACGAGTCCCCGCTTCCGACCACTTTGTCATCGAAATGTCATCAGCCCGCTGGCGGCTGCTTCTCAAAGATGAAACCAGAGAAAAAGTGCTGGCAGAAGCCACCGCTGGCCGTTCGCTGCGTTATGTCAACAGCTTCGCCGACAAGCGCCGTCTTCCTGCTGGTAACCTGCCCTCCGGCCTGATCCGGCAGGTGGTGCTGGGATTTTCCAGCAACGATGCGGCATGGCATCTCGGCCTGATGCTCTCACCCGACCTGGCTGAGAAACGCGGCAGTCGCTGGTGTGAGCTGGTCCGCTGGCGTCAGGACGAAATCGGCAGCGATACCACCGCAGCACAACAGACAGGTGAAACGCTGGCACAGATTCTCGAAGTGCCTTTCCGCGTGATGTCCACCCGCAGCGAACCCAGTGTCGCGACGCAATCAGTCATCCCCGGACGCTCCGCACTGCGACCAGATCGTGTCGAACGGCCCAGTGCAATCAGCGCACCGATTTATGCCCCCAGTGCGCCGCGTGATACAGAAATTGCGCCTGCACCCGTTCAGACTGACGTCGAAGAAGCGCCTGTTGTTGAAGAAAAACCCCTGCCACAGCTTCCGATCAAATCCGGCATGTGGACACTGGAACGCACCGCTGATGGCAAAATGCAGCTTGTCCGGTCTGGTCGCTGGGCAATGGGACGCATCACGCGCATCCTGTGGTATACCTTCTGGACCATCGTCTATATCATGATCTCTGTTGCCACCCTGACCACCAAACTGGCCCTGCCGAATTCCGGCACACTGCTGCCCGATCCGAAGATCCTGCCGATTCTCGGACTGGCAACGGCTGCCGTGCTCTTCCTGCTGATTCTGAAGAATGTCTACGATCTGCTGACGGAAATCGGACGCATCACTATCGACCCGGAAAGCCGTACCATCACCGCCCTCGCTGGTACCAGTGAAAGCTGGCATCTGGAAGCGGACGAGATCGAAGCGGTTTATGTCTCGCAGGTCGTCAGTCAGCGTGGAGACCGCGAAACCCTGCATCATGGTGAGATCAACCTGTATCTGGCAAAGGGGATCTTCCGTCCGGTGCTGGTACAGCCCGACAACGACGAGAAAGTCCCGGTAAGCCGGTCTGAAGCACGCGACCGGTCCCGCCCGAAGGATGGACTGCTCCCACTCACCCGTGACGAAGCGAGATCTTCGCTCCAATCCATCAGCCTGTATATCGCACGCACGCTGGGTGTCCCGGCGTGGTATGATCGCCGTACTTCATAATCTATCGATAAAAGTACTGGCCTTCAGGTATCAAAAAGGTGGCGAAATGCGTTAACGTGTTGTTAACGCATTTGTGCTAGGCTGAAAAGCCTCTCTCTTATCCGAGCGCCGGGATTTCAATTTTGCGATTACCGGTGCCAGTCTGAAATTCAGGTTTGTGATGTCTGAGCAGCGCCCAATCATTCTCTTTACCAACGACGACGGCATCGGATCTCCGGGTCTGTGGGCCGCAGCGCATGCCTTCGCCGATCTCGGCGAAATTCTGGTCGTCGCCCCTCAGGAACAGCAGTCCGGCATGGGCCGCAGTCTGCCTGTTGCCAGCAAAGGCCATATCTATACCCGTCAGCTACTGATCGGTGATGCGGAATACACCGTCTACGGAGTCGATGGCACTCCGGCACAGGCTGTGCAGCACGGCGTTCTGGAACTGGCGCAGGATCTTCCAGCACTGGTCGTGTCTGGTATCAATTATGGCGAGAACACGGGTAACGGCGTGACCATTTCCGGCACGGTCGGCGCGGCACTGGAAGCCGCCAGCCTTGATATTCCGGCGATCGCTGTCTCTCAGCAGACCGCCAAGGATCTGCACCTGACCTATTCGCCCAGTGTCGATTTCAGCGCCGCCGCCTACTTTGCGCGTCTGTTCGGGGAATGGATGCTTAGCGCGAAGCGCCCCGACGATGTCGATATTCTCAAGATCGATGTCCCGATCGATGCTACGCCCGAGACTGCATGGCGCATGACACGTCTTTCCCGCCGTCGTGTCTACTGGCCTACCCGACCGGAACGTGCGGCACTTGAAGACCCTGGTCAGCTTGGCTATAAATTCCAGCTCGACCCTCAAAAAGCGGAACCAGACTCCGATGTCTATGCTATCCTGGTCGATAAGGTCGTCTCTGTGACACCCATCAGCCTCGACATGACCTCGCGCACTGATCTTTATCGCCTTGAAGAGATGATCACCCCGACGGTCGGTCAGACAAACGGCGCACGCAAGTAACGGTACAGCACCGGCCTTACGTAATACAATTATCTGCACTCTCAGCAATCCCTTATTCCCATAAGGGATTTTTGTTTTGTTCTGCATTAAACTACACACTCGATGAGGTGGCCTGAACACCATTTCACGGACAAGGTTCGCCCAACCTGTCTGCTGCCCACGCTTCAGGCAGACTCAGCGATCAAATGATCTTCACTATAAGGAGTGATGCGGATGCTAAGACGGTTTTTACTCTATTTATCAGTTGCTGGCTGGGCACGCGGTATCATGAGCAATCTTGGCGTTGCAAAGCGGGTCGCAAGCCGTTTCGTCGCTGGTGAGACCCTTCAGGAAGCAGTTGAAGCCACCCGCGCCCTCAATACGTCCGGCCTGCTGGTGACGCTTGACTACCTCGGCGAAAGTGTCGCCAGCGCCGCCGATACTGAAGAGGTCGTCTCCACCTACCGCGACATCCTCCGTCAGATCGAGCAGCACGGCCTTCAGGCCAGTATCTCGCTTAAACTGACGCATCTTGGCCTCGACATCAGCGAGGAACTGGGTGTCACCAATCTGCGTCACATCCTGACGGAAGCGCAGTCACGGGGCAATATCCCTGTCACGATCGATATGGAGAGCAGCGACTACACCGAAAAGACCCTGCAAATCTACCGTACCATGCGCGACGAGTACGGCTTCCATAACGTCGGCACCGTGATTCAGGCTTATCTCTATCGCAGTCTGGAAGATATGCGTACTCTTGCACAGGAGCCGAATACTCACATCCGCATCTGCAAGGGAGCCTATCTCGAACCAGCGTCGGTCGCCTTCCCGGAAAAGGCCGATGTCGATCAGCAGTACGTCCGGATTGTGGATGAATACCTCACCGCGCCAACCGATGCCTATCTGTGTATCGCCACGCACGACGAGAATATGATTCAGGCCGCACAGCAGAGCATCCAGAAATCTGGCGTTTCACCTGACCGCTATGAGTTCCAGATGCTGTATGGCATCCGCTCACAGCGCCAGCACGAACTGGCTGGTGAAGGCTACAAAATGCGCGTCTATGTCCCGTTTGGAGAGGCGTGGTATCCCTACTTCATGCGCCGCCTTGCCGAGCGCCCGGCGAATGTCTGGTTCTTTGCCAAAAGCCTCTTCCGGCGTTAAATTACCCATCGCAAGCGATAGTATGCAGGTCTATAGTGTCATCCAAAGCGTGACGGACATCGGTCGCGATATGGATGACAGCCTGCATGGGGAATGCTGGAGGGATACAGCAGAGACGCCAAAATCAGAGGGCGGTTCACACTTAAGTACAGATTTTGAATAAAAGAAGGACAATTTTCTATGACTGATGAGACTTTTAACCTTACCACTGATGAGTGGTTCCATCCTGATCCGGCGATCATCGAGAATGCTATCATCCGCGACTATGACAGCGTCTACGCGGAGTCCATGCAGGACATCGAAGCCTTCTGGGCGAAACGGGCCGAAACGCTCGAGTGGTTTGAGCGCTGGGATCAGGTGCTGGACGCCAGTAACGCGCCTTTCTACAAATGGTTTACCGGGGGCAAGACCAATATCGTCCTCAATGCGCTGGATCGCCATCAGAAGACTGCCGTCCGGGACAAAGTGGCCTACTACTGGCAGGGTGAACCCGACGACAAACGCACTATTACCTACGGCGAGCTTTACACCGAGGTATGTAAATTCGTCAACGTGCTGAAGTCACTCGGCGTCAAAAAAGGCGACACCGTTACCATCTACATGGGGCGTGTTCCAGAAATCCTCGTGGCGATGCTGGCCTGTGCCAAAATCGGTGCACCGCACAGTGTGGTCTACGGGGGATTTTCCGAGAAATCGCTGGCCGACCGTATCAACGATGCCAAGAGCCGTGTGCTCGTCACCTGTGACGGCGCATGGCTGCGTGGCAAAATCGTCCAGTTGAAGGAAATCACCGACCATGCCCTACAGCAGTCGGAATACGTCGAGCAAGTGGTGGTCGTCAAGCGTACCGCGCATGATGTGAACATGGTCGAAGGCCGTGATCACTGGTATCACGATCTGATGGCCGACGCCAGCCCCGAAGCCGAAACCGAAGTGATGGATGCCGAAGATCCGCTGTATATCCTCTACACCAGCGGCACGACCGGCAAACCGAAGGGAATCCTGCACACGCACGGCGGTTATCAGGTCTACACCTCAACCACACTGAGCTGGGTCTTCGACATCCGGCCCGATGATGTCTACTGGTGCGCCGCCGATCCGGGCTGGGTCACTGGTCACAGCTATATCGTCTACGCCCCGCTGATCCTCGGTGCGACCAGCGTTCTGTACGAAGGCGCACCTACCTATCCCGCACCGGATCGCTGGTGGCAGATCGTCGCCGATTACAAGGTGACGATCCTATACGTCGCGCCGACCGCCATTCGCGGCCTGATGCGCTATGGGGATGAGCTTCCGGCAAAGCACGATCTCTCCAGCCTGCGTCTGCTCGGCAGCGTCGGTGAGCCGATCAACCCTGAGGCGTGGAAGTGGTACTACAACGTGATCGGCGGCGGTCGCTGCCCGGTCATGGATACATGGTGGCAGACCGAGACCGGCGGATTCATGATCACACCGATGCCCAGTGTCCCGCTCAAACCCGGCAGTGCAACCCGTCCCTTCCCCGGTATCGACATCGATGTTGTCGATGAAGAGGGGAATACCTGCCCGCCCAATGTCGATGGCTTTCTGGTCGTCAAGCGCCCGTGGCCGGGGATGCTGCGCACCGTTTACGGCGACCCTGACCGCTATGTCAGCCAGTACTGGAGCGCGTATTCGCACTATGGCTGGTATCTGGCAGGGGATTCGGCCCGCCGCGATGATGACGGTTACATCTGGGTCATTGGCCGTATTGATGATGTGATCAAGGTCAGCGGCTATCGCCTCGGCACGGCGGAGATCGAATCCAGCCTTGTCAGCCATCCAGCGGTGGCCGAAGCCGCCGTGATCGGTGTGCCGGACGATGTGCGCGGAAGCGTGATCTACGCTTACTGTATTCTGGTTGAAGGCCAGACCGGAAGCGAAGCACTGGCGGATGAGCTGAAGCAGCACGTCCGCGAGACGATTGGCCCGATTGCCGTTCCGTCCCGGCTGGAGTTCGTCCCGGCGCTGCCCAAGACACGCTCCGGCAAGATCATGCGCCGTGTGCTCAAGGCCCGCGCACAGGGCCTGCCGGAAGGCGACCTGAGTACACTGGAAGACTAAGCCGGTCAAGCTGACTGGTCTGATTGCATTTGGTTTTATTACAACATGTGTTACGAAAGACGCCCTGCTGATGCGAACATACGGTCACCCGGCGTCTTTCATTTTGGCTTATCCAACCACAAGGAGATTGTATGGACACAGCACCATGGTGGAAGCGGGGCATTGTCTATCAGATTTACCCGCGCAGCTTTCAGGACAGCAACGGCGACGGCATCGGTGATCTTCAGGGTGTGATCGACCGTCTTGATTTTCTCAACGATGGCACCCCGAATTCCCTGGGCGTTACCGCGATCTGGCTCAGCCCCTTTTATCCCTCACCGATGGCAGATTTCGGCTACGATGTCGCCGATTACTGCAATGTTGATCCGATGTTCGGCGATCTTGAGACGTTCGACCGCCTTGTGGCTGAAGCGCACCGACGCGGGATCAGGATCATCATTGACTATGTTCCGAACCACACCAGCAGTGAGCATGCGTGGTTTAAAGAGTCCCGCAGCAGCCGCGACAACCCCAAACGCGACTGGTACATCTGGCGGGATGCCAAGCCAGATGGCAGCGCCCCTAACAACTGGGGAAGCTGGTTCGGCGGCTCCGCCTGGGAATGGGACGAACACACCGGCCAGTATTACCTGCACCTGTTCGACAAGGCACAGCCGGACCTGAACTGGCGCAATCCCGAAGTCTACAGCGCGATGATGGACGTGCTCAAATTCTGGCTGGATCGCGGCGTCGATGGCTTCCGGATGGATGTGGTGCATATGATCCTCAAGCATCCCGATCTGCTGGATAACCCACTGCGTGACGACATCATTGTCGATCATGAAGCGCTGGACACCTTCATGTATCAGCAGCATGTCTATGATACCGACCAGCCTGAAGTCCATGACATCATGCGTGACTTCCGCCGCCTGTTTGACTCCTATGGCGACATTGTCGGCGTCGGGGAGATCTTCATGGAAGATGTCCGCCGGTGGGCCAGCTATTACGGCGAAAATGAGTCTGACGAATTCCACATCCCGTTCAACTTCCGGCTGCTGCGGATGCCCGACTGGGACGCCGCCGCTTTTCGCGCGGATGTTGAGCTGATGGAGTCGGTTATCCCCGACTACGCATGGCCGAATTACGTCCTCGGCAACCACGACACCAAGCGCCTCGCTACGCGTCACGGCGCACGGAATGCCCGCACTGCCGGGATGCTGCTGCTCACACTGCGCGGCACACCTACGCTCTACAATGGCGACGAAATCGGCATGGAAGAGGGCATCATCCCGCCGCACATGATCCGCGACCCGCAGGGTGTGATCCTCGGCGCGGAACGCAGTCGTGATGGCTGCCGCACACCCGTCCAATGGGATGCCAGCAAGGGCGCGGGTTTCACGACGGGCGAGCCGTGGCTGCCGATTTCGGACGATTACCAGACACGAAATGTCGCTGTTCAGAGCCAGGACCCAACTTCGATTTATAACTTTTACCGCCGGATGATCTGGTATCGCAATCAGTCGTCCGCGCTGTCGATTGGCGATTATCGTTCGCTGGAATCACCGGACGGCACGTTTGTCTATCTGCGTCAGCACGGAGATCAGACGCTGCTCGTCGCCCTGAACTTCAGTGACGATCCGCAGACGGTTGAAGTCTCACGTGCTGGAGAGGTCGTCATCTCGACACTGATGGACCGTAAAGAAACCCTGAACGGTCGCACGCTGGAGCTGCGTCCGAATGAAGGCGTCGTCGTTGAGCTGGAGCCGCTTGCCAGCGAACTGTAGACGGTGTGTGCATGTTGCAGAATGTTGCAGAATGTTGCAGCAGGTTGCTGCACTTTGCAGCACTTTGCAGCAGTAAATTGCTGCAATCGGGCCGTGCTGACGCGTGTTCAGGTTCAAAATCGGCTTGCTGCTGCTGCTGCTGCCGCACAAAAAAATTTGTGCTGCTAGTAGCCACTTACAGTTGCTGCAACAACGGGATAGCGGGCGACCACACAGGGTCGCCCCTGCTGACCGTCAGCGATGTTAAGGTGCGAGAAGCCTATAGTGTAGCACAGATGTTCGGCGCGTGCGGTTAGAGTTTTCAAATGATGGATGCACGTGGGAACGCTTTAATCCCCGGCCTCGACTGCCTCGCGCAGTTCGTCCAGTGAGGGGGCGTAGTTGCCGACGCGGCGCACCACCAGACCGCTGGCATAATTTGCCAGCATGACGGCGTCTGCATAGGGGATGCCACCAGCAGCGACGGCCAGTGTCAGCACGGCGATGGCGGTATCGCCTGCGCCGACCGTATCATAGACATCGCTGACTTCTGGCGCGGGACAGTGAGCGGTGCTGCCATCTGCTGCTGCCAGTGTCGCGCCGTCTGCGCCGCGTGTGATGACCATCGCGCCACGAAGATCCAGCCGCTGGCGCAGGTCCGCCGCTGCTGCCGCGAAATCTGCGTCAGCGTGCAGTGGACGCTTGAGATAGGCGCTGGCTTCGTTGGCGTTGCATTTGACGACCGTAAAACCGTGATATTTATCGAGATAGCCCTGCGCATCTGCCGTCAGAGGCAGGTTACGGGCCTGTGCCAGCTCACGCACGCGTGTGACCAGCGCCTGTGTCAGCAGGCCGATGTGATAATCCGACAGCAGCACAGCCTCGGCCTCTGTCAAACGCTGCTCGATCGTCTCAAGCACCTGCTGCACGATGTCGTCGCGCACGGGTTCCCGCGACAGACTGTCCAGCCGTGCAAGCTGCTGTGGAAAACGCAGCCCCATCTGCGCCATGATACGGCTCTTGACCGTCGTCGGGCGGCTGGCATCAACAATCAGCCCACTGGACTCGATGCCTCTGACCTTCAGAACGTCACAGAGTGTCTGACCGGCGCTGTCATCACCAATCACACCGATCTGCTGTACCTGACTCCCCAAACTGGCGATGTTGGCTGATGGATTCGCTGCGCCACCGGGGATGTACTGCCGCGTTTCCAGTTCGATGACCGGAATCGGGGCCTCCCGGCTCATGCGGGTGGCACTGCCGATCAGGTATTCATCCAGAATCACATCTCCGACCACCAGCACACGGCGACCGGAAAGCTGTTCGATCCATTCTGACAGTCGTTCTGTCATGCGTTCAATTCACTTTCTCGTTACAGGGCTGCGTTTGCACATACGCGTATGCTAAAAAACCATTTGAACATTCAGAAAACCTGCTCTACAGCTTATAGAAGCGCCGGACACGCTGATGTCGTTTTACCATTCAATACGGAGAAAACGGGCGACCACGCAGGGTCGCCCCTACAGCGGAATCGTGCCCGAAAAAGGATCCCCGTCGTAATTTGTGAAAGATCATAAGCGTGTCCCTACGTCCTGCCTGTTGTGTACGGACAGAGCCGCATTGCCTGCAATGGCGCCCTGTATGCGCCGGAAACCAAATTCCAAATGGCTTTTAAATTTAATGCCTATCTATACAGGCCACGGTATTCGCTGCCGCTGTTCCAAGGCTCCAGCACTGGAGCGCCATCACACCGCGCAGGTTACGCGCAAACTCGGTGATCTCCGCGCTTGCCAGTTCGACATCGGCTGACGCGATCCCCTGCGAGACGACCCACGCCGGACCCGTGCCGGTGACAGTGTACTCGCTGAAGTCGTCACCGTATGGATAGCCGGTCGCATCGCCTAAGGCCGATGCCATCGCCGCTGATCCGGCATCCTCACCGGCGCATTCGCCGCTGAAGACTCCATTGGCCGCTGCGTGATAAAACAATACCGCTGACGGCTGCATCTCGGCAATCAGCGCGGCGAGGGCCTGCGTCTCTGGTTCAGACATGGCCGCTTCCCCCGGACTCACCTCACGCTGCTGGAAATAGGCGACCGGCTGCCAGTCACAGCCCCAGTTACGATTGAGATCGACGCCTGCGCTGTTAAAGCGCCCATCGAGCGTCCGTCCCTTTGTCATGCCATCGGGATTGAGCACCGGCACGAAAATCAGCGACACACCGGGCAGTATATCGCCCGGATGCGCCTCAAAATGCGCGATCAGTTCCCGCATCAGGGTGGATGTGTTGGCCTCGTATCCGGCATGGATACCGCCGACGAACAGCAGCACCTTCTCGCCAGTCCCGAACCGACGCGCAGACAGTGGACGCCCCTCCCCTGACAGCCCGAAGTCAAACCACGCTGGAAGCGGCGTGAGAGTCGGCGGTGTCATGGGTTCGACCGTCGCCGTGATGGTCAAGGTCGGACCTGTGACGGCTGTATCAACTGCTGGTACGACGACCGTCGCCAGTACGGGTGTGGCTGTCGGACGTGGAGTCACCGTGATATCCCGTGTCGGGATCGTCCGCAGTTCCCGTGATGCGGTCCGGAACAGTGTCGGCACTGGCGCAGCCGTCGTCAGTTCCAGCGACATCACCGTCGGTAATGGTTCAGGTGACCCATCCAGCCCCGTACCAGTGTCCGATTGGCACGCGGCCAGTCCCACGAGTACACTAAAAGAGACAACGACTTTCACACATCGCACAAGATCCGTAAAAAGATAGTTCATATCGCGGGCATCCGTCAGGGCATCGCCGTGCCGGAACTGATCAACCTGCGTTTATCCATGTATCAGCTTATCCTTCTATCAAAGGTAGCTTCTGATGAGACATCCGTTGATTGTACTGACGCTGGTCGCTCTCGCGCTAGTCTCCACGCTGACCGCCTGTGCGGGTGAAGGTTCCGAGGTGGGGGCACTGCCGACAATTATGGAGCTGCCCACCGAAACCGAGACCAGCACGCCAACTGAGACTGAACTTCCGACTGAAACCGCTACGGAGACGGACCTTCCGACCGAGACGCCGACCTCCACCGCGACAGAAACTTCCACACCTGATACAACTGGCACGGCTGATGCTGTCACTGCCATTGCACAGACCACGCTGGATGCCGCCGCTGAACTTGAATTACAGCAAACCGAAACTGCGATTGCCGTGCTGAACGCAGGCATTCAACTGACACAGGCGATTCTCGAAACGGCGAACGCCGCTGCCAGTGCCAATCCACCGGAGACCGGCACCGCGACCCTCGCGCCGGGTGCACCGCGCATCAATCTGTTTGAAGCCAGCCAGACGACCGCCGCCCCAGGGATGGCGGTCACGCTGCGATGGGATACGGTGGCTGATGTCGTGCGGATTGAACGACTCAACATCAACGGGCAGGTGATCCAGACCTTCAGTGTTACGCCTGTCGGAGAACTGCCAGTGACGATCCCGGCCAATGAGGGGAATACCGTCACCTACCGCCTGACCGGAATACGCGGTGTGCAGGAAGTCAGTTCACTGCTCAGCATCACGGTCAGCGGTGATCCGGTCCCTGTCACCACACCGGGGACATCGGGCACACCGGCGACTGGAGTCACCAACTGCTCGATCAACTGGTTCTTCGGCAATGAATTTGTGCCGACCGAATACGGCTGTCCTACGGTCGCTGCAACCCAGGTCGCAGGTGCGTTCCAGCCATTTGAGCGCGGCCTGATGATCTATCTCGCGTATCCACCTGCGACAATTGGCAATATCTACGTGCTCGCCAACGATCCGACACAGCCGAATCGCGGTAGTGTGACACAATATGCCAACAGTTGGGATAACACCTCGACTTTTGCCAGCTACGGGTGCGCTGCTGCCCCTCCGCCCGGACGATATGAGCCGCAGCAGATGTTCGCATGGGCTTACTGCACCCAGCTTGCCCCCGGTGGATTCTGGAGCACGATTCTGGGATACGGCACCAATCTGATCGACACCAGCCAGCGTCAGATTCAGTTCGATGCGAGCGGCGCCCTGTATGTTGATGTTTCCGACGTGCTGACCGGCACGAACGCGGTTTATCGCATTGTGCCTGTGCAGCAGGGTATGCTTAGTTCGGAGTGGACACGGATTAAATAAGAATCGGCGGACACGGCAATGCCATGTCGCTACGAGTCGCGTAAATGCGCATCACATGCAAAATGGAGGGGCCGGATTCTTCCGGCCCCCGTCCATCTCCAGCCTGTGATTTTCAAACAGCCTCGGCGAAAGCGTCAGCCGGTGCTGGCGGCTCTGCCTGGTGGATTGGGTGGATTGTAACGGGGACGGACTGCCGCCGCGATGGTTGGTATCCGAAGCTGACGATGATAGACGTACCATTCGATCAGCAGGAACAGCAGGGCCAGCAGTGCGATCAGGCTCCAGTACTCGCGCTGGCCGAGTTCTTCCCTCGGCTGTCCATCGATGGTCACACCGCCGATGGTGATCTCACGCGGGGTGATATCACTCTCTGATGCGGCAAAGGTATTGACAGCGAAGTACTGGGTCTGCGTCACTTCGTTACCTGCCAGCACTTCCAGCGTATAGATACCGGGCTGCTGCGTCGCGGTGTAGGCCAGACTCTCGCGATCCACTTCGATGACTTCGGCGGCCCCATCCGGCGCGGTCACACGCACGGTTTCGGCGTCAAACGGCGGACGAATCTGCACCGTGCTGCCGACATCGAACGCGGTCCCACCAGCAATTGCTCCACTCGGCGCATACCATTCCAGCAGATTGGAGATCAGCACCGGGAAGGTGATCTGAAGCGGCAGGTCGGAGTTGCGCAGGTCGAAGGCCAGCACGCCGACCTGTCGTCCGGTGGTATCGCCTGCGAAGAACAGCGGATCACTTCCCGCACGGATCAGCACCTGTGCCCAGTTCTGCGGCTGCACCTGACGGTACTGGAGGATATTCACGCTGCCGAAATCGACAAACGCCAGCCGTTCATCATCGCGCTCCAGACTGAGGATACCAACTTCATCCACCTCGCCTCCGACAGTAAAAAGGCTCGTGGTCTGGTCTGGGTTGATGAACAGCATATCACCGGTCGGAAGCCCCGCCGGGACATTGTTATCGAAGATGTAGAGATCATAGGGCTGAGTGGGCAGTGCTCGCCCCGGCAGCGTCTTGAAGAACTCGATTCCGGGCTGGCTGCGCAGCACCTGCTCCAGAAACAGGTTATTTTCTGTCACCAGCAGAATGCGCCGTGTGCTGGCGGTGCTGGCGACGGCATAGGCATTATTATCAATCTCAAGGTAATCGGCGGATGGTGAATTGACTGATGACGTAAGCTGTGCTTCCAGACGCGTAAACGGCTGGGCAAATGCCTCGGTGGAGACAATCGGCAGGCTGGTTCTGGCGCGAACGGTATAAATCGCACTGGTCAGCGGGATGGTGTCACCATCTGCACGCAGCGTGAAGACCACTTCGGCATCGGCTGAACCGTAATTGGTGAGCTGCGCGAACAGCTCCGGCGTCCCACCCGGTACATCCCGCGAAGCCAGCGCACTGATCGCGACATTCTGGTCCGACTGACCCACGCTGATAAAACTCACATCTCCGGGCAGGGTGACCGCAGGCAGATTGTTGGCCTCGCCGATGCCACCATCACCGATAATCACGATGCTGAAATCCTGCGCACCGCGTCCGCCTTCCGCCGCCAGGGTGAGCGCCGTCAGCCAGTCACCCTGTCCCATCCCCGGCTCAGCCGACTCAATCGCTGCACGCAACTGCTGACGGTCTCCGGTGTAAGGGACGCGCACATCGACATTACTGCTGACGTTGATCACCGTCATGATGCTGCCCGCGCTCATGGTGTCGATGACTTCCAGTGCTCGCTGTTTCGCCTGTTCGTAGCGGGTCGCGCCGTCCGGCTGATCGCTGGCGTTCATACTGGCGGAAGCATCCAGCAGCAGCGCGGTCTGGGCGGCGCTCACCGCCGGGACCGTCACGAAAGGGCGTGCCAGCGCCAGCACCAGCAGCGCCAGAATGATCAACTGCAAGATCAGCAGGATGTTGCGCCGCAGCTTCTGCCAGGGGGTGTTGGCCTCATTGTCCTGTAGAAGCTGCTGCCAGAGGAAGGTGCTGGAGATCACCACTTCGCGCCGACGCAGCCGCAGCATGTACAGCAGGATGATGGGGATTGCAATCGCTGCACCAAGAAATGCAAGAGGGTTCAAAAACTGCATAAGTAACGCCTTCGATGGCTAAGCGGGTTTTAGTTTTCACCACAATGCATCATCAGGCTAAACGCAAACAGCGCTTTTTGCAATCTTTACGCAGGGATTTCTTTGTCCGTCACGACTGGGATGACAAACCCTCGATCCGATCCACAATGTAAACCTGTGTTGGGGCGCGGCGGGTGATCAGGTCGGCGGCACGGGTCTTGAAGTCGGCAACATGGGCAGAGGCCTCGTGACGTTCGAGGCTTTCACGGTCGCGCCATTCCTGTATCACGAGGATATAGGCCGTGTCCTGTCCGCTGGTAAAGTATTCAAAACTGAGGCAACCAGCTTCAGCACGGGACTGTGCGGCCAGTTCATCAAGCAGTGGACGCAGCCGGTCCCACTGCCCAGCCTGTACTTCCAGATGCGCCTTTAGCAGCATCATTACAACATTGACTCCACTACTGTCATTAAAGCCGGTTCAGAATGGCCTGAAAACGGCGGGCCGTGTCCGCCGTTTCTACAGTATCACATCTTTTACCCGTAGTTCACCAGAGGTGCAGGGGATGGATTATTCCGCCTCACTGGTCATCCATTTCAAATTTAAAGACCGCCAGCCTTATGCTTCAATGGCCCGCCCCAGTTGATCGAGCGCTGAGACATAGTGCGCCTTACGGATTTCCCGTGCCTCGGCATCAGGCAGATGCTCCTCGTGGAAGGAGATGGTCGCACGGCCTTCCTTTTTCGAGGGAAGCACCCGCACCTGAATGGTCGAAGGACGTTCCCATCCCTGGGGATGATACTGCACGCGCAGATGCGATCCCGGTTCGAAAACGCGTACCTCAACCTGGGTGCCGTCGGCTAACCGGTACTGCGACCCGACGGCAAAGTCAGGCGTTTCGCCGTCCACCCTGCCGAGCCACATTTCGATCCCTACGCGTGATAATAACAGTTCCCATGCTTCTCCGGTAAAGGTTGAGTAAGTGCGGCGTGCTCCGATCTCCCAGCCGACATCTTTGGTTAAACCGACTGGTTTTTCATCCTGTGCAGACATCTTTGTCCAACCTTTCGCTCTATTGTGCCCTGTTTCGTCTGATTCGTGCTGATGTTTCGATCATGTGACTCTGCAAGTCCGTTTTCAGGTGACCACATCGGGCCGCCCTACGCATAAACGATTTTTACACCTATCAGCACAGCCCAATAAAAACTGCCCCATGAGAGGGGCAGTCTGTTTGTTAAAGGACAGGCTGGAAATCAGCCCGTTCAGGCCGTACTAGTCGCGGGTATAGTGACGCACACCACCGGAGTAGTTCTCGTCACGGGTGACAGGCATCGCATCATCCAGCGGGACCGCGCCACCAGTGGTCGAGGTGCCGCCGGTCACGGTGCCGGTGGTCCCCGATGTCGTGGTCGTGCTGGTCGTGGTGGAGTCCGCCAGCGGCGCTGCGGTATAGGGATCGGTCATCGGATCGAAGCCAGTCCAGCCGCGAGCACGCCACTGTGCCACACGCTGATCGATGTCCACCGGATTGTGGCTGTTCAGGATCGAGGTCGCACGGTCCACATCGACATCATGTGCCGTCACAGAAACCAGCGCCGCACCCTGACGCACACTTTCCGCATAGTAGTGGGCATCTTCTTCCGGCACACCCAGATCAACCAGTGAGGCGGTGATCCCACCCGTGACTGCACCGGTCGCGGCACCGATGCCTGCACCCGTCAGCGCACCGAGGGCAGCGGCCAGCGGTCCGGCAGCAATAATCGGACCGACACCGGGGATGGCGATCGCTCCGAGGCCGACCACGGCACCAAGCAGACCACCCATGATCGCGCCGAAACCAGCGCCTTCACCACCGCTGACATCACCATCTGCGACATAGGTCTCATAGGCATTGTCGGCATCCCGAAGCGCCAGACCGATGTCTTCACGTTTGAAGCCTGCACCGATCAGATCACTGATGGCCGCATTTGCATGTTCAACCGAGTCAAAAGTCGCAAGGATTGTAGAAGTCATTTTGCCTTCTCCTGTTCACAAATCACAATTCTTTTTGTAACGTGCCTCATTGTAATCTGGCTCAGAGGATGACAAATGACCCAATGGATCGAATTTTGAAAGGTCAGCTTACCTATTCGGAATGGCTTAGGTGGACTATACCCGGCTCATCATTTCTCTTACAGATGCCCGTCACGTACTCCCGATTACGGTGCCTGATCTGCCACGACTGCGATGGCATCAATTTCGCACAGGAAATCGGGATGCGCTAACCCAGCCACAAACATACTGGTGATCACTGGTGGCTGGCCCCGATTCCCCCAGACAGTCTGGAAAACCTCAAATCCTTCCCGGAGATCCTGCCCCTGCAGGATATAGATATTCCACTTCACGATATTTTCAAGTTTCGCCCCCGCAGCATCGAGTACATGCTGGATATTGATAAAGATCTGCTCTGTCTGTTTTTTCAGATCGCCTTTGCCGACGATCTCACCCGCTGCGTTGACAGCGTTCTGCCCGCCGATATAGACCGTCTTTACCGCGCCGGTCACGGTGATGCCCTGTGTAAACGCGGGGTTATGGTGCATGGTTTCAGGGTTCAGGTATTTCACATCCATCCTGGCTGCCTTTCCTGTTTGAGTGAACACTGTAACCATCATATAATCCAATGGGTGACACCTGCTGTCACTTATTTTTAAACTGGAGTCACAATGCGTGCCGAACGACTGCTCTCCATCCTGCTGCTGCTTCAATCCCGACAAAAGATGACCACCCACGAACTGGCCGAGGCGCTGGAAATCTCACGGCGCACGGTGCTGCGCGACATCGACGCCCTGAGTGCTGCCCGTATCCCGGTGTACAGCCAGAAAGGTCCGGGCGGGGGCCTCTACCTCGACAGCCAGTACAAACTGATCCTGAGCGGATTCCAGCAGTCAGAATTACGTGGGATGTTTGCCTCTGGCATCCCTCAACTGCTCAGTGAAATCGGCCTGAACGAGCCGACCGAGGACGCCGCGCTGAAGCTCTTCGCCGCGCTGCCGGGTTTGCACCAGCGCAGCATCCGCGATTTTCAACAGCGTATCCACATCGATCCGAAGTGGTGGTGGTATGAGGAACAGCCTGCCGCCTTCTGGCCGGTATTACAGGAAGCCGTCTATACCGACCGCTGCATTCGGGTAATTTACGAGAAGCACAACGGAGAGATTCAGGAACGAACACTCGAACCCTACAGCCTCGTCGCAAAAGCAGCAGTCTGGTATCTGGTAGCGCGGCGGGATGGTGAATTCCGCACCTATCGTGTGTCACGCTTTCACGATGTGCAGATCACAGACCAATCGTTTACCCGTGATGCCGACTTCGACCTGTCGGCCTTCTGGCAGCAGCATCTTCAGACCACCCGCGAGTATCTGCCGCACTTTCAGTGTGTGCTGCGGGTATTGCAGAAGGATATGGGCTTCCTTCGCTATTATGTGCCCGGAAATGCGGAGATCATCGAGCAGCCGAGTGAGGACGGTGAATACCTGCGCGTCGAACTGCGGGTTGGTGATCTGCATATCGCGCGGATGCTGGTGCTCGGACTCGATGGCAGGGCCGAGGTCATAGAACCGGACGAATTACGCCGCGCTGTGTTACACTCTGCGCAGCAGAACGTGGAGCACTTTACTCGCACGGATCAAATGGATCACGTGGATCAGGGACAATCAGGGACGCAGCCTCGATGAACGATACCGTACTCAACGCCAGACCTATACTGGACCGCTTTCGGCTGGATGGCCGTGTCGCGCTTGTGACCGGCGGCGCACAGGGCATCGGACGTGCTTATGCCCATGCACTAGCTGAAGCCGGGGCTTCAGTCGCGATTGTTGATCAGGCACTGGAATTGGCCGAAGAAGTCGCCGCAGAACTGAAGGCCAAAGGAAGCCGAGCCATCGCCGTCAAAGCGGATGTCACCCGCGTCGATGAGGTGCAGGCCATGATCGAAACGGTTGAGAAAGCACTCGGCCCGCTGACGATTGGCGTGAATAACGCCGGTATCGGCCAGTGGGTAGACAGTGAGACGATGGCCGAATCCGACTGGGATCGGATGCTGGACATCAACCTTAAAGGCGTTTTTCTGTGCGCACAGGCTGAAGCTCGTGTGATGCTGCCGCGTGGATACGGCAAGATCATCAATACGGCATCGATGTCAGGCACAATCGTCAACTTCCCGCAGAATCAGGCTGCGTACAATATCAGCAAGGCGGGTGTGATTCACCTGACGAAAAGCCTCGCGACCGAGTGGGCACCGAAAGGCATTCGTGTCAACTGCATCAGTCCCGGGTATACCCGCACCAAGCTGGTTGACGATCTGCTGGAAACTGAACTCGGCCAGACCGTCCAGCCGGTGTGGATGTCGCGCATCCCGATGGGCCGTATGTGTGATGTGACCGAATTACAGGGCGCGGTCGTCTTTCTCGCATGCGAAGCCTCAGATTATATGACCGGACACGATATGGTGGTGGATGGTGGCTACTGCTGCTGGTAATGAGACAACACCGGAAACCGATCTGCGTCAGCAGCGGCTGGCCCGGCTGAGACAGGCATCAAACCCTGAAGTACTGATTATCGGCGGCGGGATCAACGGTGTCGGCCTGTTCTGGGAACTGGCGCTGCAAGGGGTCAGCGTTGTGCTGGTCGAAAAAACCGACTTCTGCGCCGGGACCAGCGCCGCCTCTGGCCGTGTGATTCACGGCGGCCTGCGGTATCTGGAAAACGGCGAGTTCCGGCTGGTGCGCGAAGCCCTGCTCGAACGCAACCGCCTGCTGAAGAACGCGCCGCATTATGTCAAACCGCTGCCGATCATGATCCCGGTCTTTAGCTGGCTGGACGGTATGGTCTACTCGATCAAACAGTTTCTGCGGCTTCAGGATAAACCGGGCAATCGCGGCGTGCTGATGATCAAGGCTGGTCTGATGATGTACGATCTGTTTTCCGGGCGGGACCAGCCGCTGCCGCGTCACCGTTTCGCTTCAAAGGCTGCATCCCTGCGCCAGCGCCCGGCCCTCAATCCGGAGATCACCAGTACGGCGTACTATTACGATGCCCGCCTGACCTATGCCGAGCGACTCGGATGGGAACTGGTGAAAGAAGGCGAAGCGGCTCACCCTGATGCTGTGGCGCTCAATTATGTCACGGTGGTGGATGCCAAAGAGGACGAGGTGATCCTGCGCGATGAAGTTTCCGGCGAACATCTGCATCTCAAACCGAGGCTGGTGGTCAACGCAACGGGCGCATGGATCGACCTGACGAACCGCGCCCTTCAGCATGAGACGCGCTACATCGGCGGCACCAAAGGCTCGCACATCGTGCTGGATTATCCCCCGCTGATTGAAGCTGCGGGCGATGAAATGGTGCACTTCGTCAATCGTGATGGCCGCATCCTGATCGTCTATCCGTTCTTCGGACGGGTGATCGTCGGCACGACGGATCTTCACGCCGATGACCCCGACACCGTACAGTGTGACGAAGACGAGGTCGATTACCTGCTGGCTTCAGTCCGGCTCGTTTTCCCCGACCTGAAGCCGGATCGCTCGCACATCGTGTTTCGCTTCTCCGGCATCCGACCGCTGTCGCGTCAGGATACAGTCGTCACCGGTCAGATCAGCCGTGACCACAGTTGTCTGGTGCTGCCACCGGGCCAGCAGGTCAACTTTCCGGTTTACTCACTGGTTGGCGGTAAATGGACGACCTTCCGCGCTTTCTCCGAACAGGTGGCAGACAACCTGCTGGATAGCCTCGGACGTTCGCGCCGCATCCGCACTGAAGACCGCCGTATCGGCGGTGGTGCAGGCTACCCGGTCAGCGATCAGGCGCGTCAGGCGTGGATCGCACAGGCGCAGTCGCGCTACGGTCTGCCAGCGGATCAGATCGACCGGCTGCTGGAACGCTACGGCACCTATGCCAATCACGTTATGGATTACCTGACTGCTGGTACTGACACGCCGCTGATGCATCAACCGGACTACACCCGCCGCGAGATCGAGTTCATTGTGGCGAATGAGGATGTAGTCCGGCTGGATGACCTGATTATGCGCCGCACGCTGATCGGCCTGCTCGGTGAACTCACCCCGGCGCTGCTGGATGAACTGGCGGCGATCACGGCGCACGTCAAAGGCTGGACGGCGAACGAGACACAACAGCAGATCGAATACGTCAGGCAATTGTTCGCGAACCGCTATGGAGTCAATCTGTAGCATCTATCATGAAAGATACAGGATCAGTCCAATGAAAGCTGCCGTCTTCCATGCGCCTGAAAAAGCGTCCTTCACCTCGATGCCGGAGCCGGTCATCGGCCCGCATGATGTGCTGATCCGGGTTCGCGCTGCTGGCATCTGCGGGACTGACCTGCATATCTTTAAAGGCGAGTATGAGGCCACCTATCCACTGATCCCCGGCCACGAATTCAGCGGTGAGGTCATCGCAGTCGGCGAACAGGTCATCAACGTGCAGGCAGGCGACCGTGTGACCGCGGACCCGAACGTCCCCTGTAACCGCTGTGACTACTGCCAGCGCAATCAGCCGAATCAGTGCCGCGATCTGCGGGCGATTGGCGTCACGCAGCATGGCGCGTTTGCCGAATACGTGATCGCACCGGAAGCCAATGTCTTTCACATCGACCAGATCCCCTATGATGCAGCCGCGCTGATCGAACCGCTGGCCTGTGTGGTCTGGGGGCTGAAACAGGTGGAAATCCAGCCCGGTGACGATGTGGTGATCTTCGGTGCGGGGCCGATGGGCTGTCTGCTGATGCAGGCACTCAAACATGCCGGTGCAGCGCGTGTCACGGTTGTAGATGTCTCCAGCGCACGGCTGGAACTGGCGCAGAAACTCGGCGCGGACGAACTCGTGACCGCAGGTGACACAGCCGCTTCACATCTCCGTTCTATCGCAAAGGACGGTTTCGATGTCAGTGTGGATGCGACCGGCATTCCGTCGGTGATCGAGAGCCTGTTTGACACACTGCGTCCGCGCGGCAAGGCATGGATGTTCGGCGTCGCGCCGGTCGGCACGCAGATCCACATCCCGGCCTATGAGGTCTTCCGCAAGGACCTGAAGATCATCGGCAGCTTTGCCGTCAATCGTACCTTTCCGCAGAGCATCGCCCTGATTCGAAGCGGTGCAATTCAGGTCACACCGCTGATCTCGCACCGTTTGCCGCTTGGCAGTTTCAGCGAAGCGCTGGACATCGCCCAGCGCGACCCGGCCCGGATGAAAGTGCAGTTTGCCTTCAACGACTGACAGCTAACGGACTAAACACCCTCTGACTCACCGGATTTCGCCGGACGAATCAGCACCTTGTCGATGCGCCTGCCGTCCATGTCGATCACTTCGAGGATAAAGTTCTCGACCGTCACGGTATCCCCGACAACCGGAACGCGCCCCAGTCTGGACATGATGATGCCCGAAAGCGTCGTAAACCGGAATTCAATCGGGTCCTTCAGTCCGATGACCTTTGCGACCTTATCGTAAGGCACGAGTCCGTCAAACAACCAACTGCCATCCTCACGCCGGGTGTAAGGCCGTTCTTCCGCAAGATCGTACTCGTCACGGATTTCGCCGACCAGTTCTTCCAGCAGGTCTTCCATCGTGATCAATCCTACGACCTGACCGTATTCATCGATCACCAGCGCGACATGGGTGGCCTTCTGGCGGAATTCCATCAGCACAGCATCACCGGAGGCGGTTTCCACCACATACAGTGCCGGACGAATGAGCGCTTTAAGATCGACCTGCTTACCCTGTTCGTGCTGTTCGACATACGCCCTCAGCACATCCTTGACATACAGAATGCCTGTGGTCTGCTCGATGGTGCGTTCATAAATCGGCAGGCGTGAATAGCCGCTGGACAAAAACACCTCGACGATCTGAGCCAGCGACATGTCGGCACTGACGGCGGTAATCTGCGTGCGCGGCGTCATCATGGTGTGTACCGGACGGTCGGTAAAGCGAAACACGCGGTTGATAAACTGCGCCTCACCGAACTCGACTGCGCCGCTTTCAGTACCCTCGCGCACCATGTAGACAATGTCTTCTTCAGTGACGGACCCCTCGTCACTGGGACGCTGACCGAGGAAGCGCACCACCGTGTTGACGGAGAAGGTCAGGAACGAAACAATCGGGCGCGTCAGTTTCGAAAGCACGATCATAATCGGCGCGGCGATCACCGCCAGACGTTCCGCATTGCGCAGCGCCAGACGCTTCGGCACCAGTTCGCCTAGAATCAGCGACAGATAGGTGATCAGCACCACCACAATCAACAGACCCAACGGTTCCGCATACGGCCTGAGGGCAGGAATCGAACCGAGCCACGCTGTGAGGATATCGCCAATACGCGCACCACCAAACGCTGCGGAAAAAGTCCCGATCAGCGTAATGCCAACCTGGACCGTCGCCAGAAACCGGTCTGGATTCTCCGCCAGCTCCAGTGCCTGCCGTGCAGCCTGTTTGCCGTCGTCGGCCATCGCTTCCAGGCGGCTGCGGCGCGATGATACAATCGCGATCTCGGAACCAGAGAAAAACCCATTCGCCAGTGTCAGCACAATAATGATCAGAAACTCTGCACCTAATTCACCAAGCATCGCGACCTCTATAGAAAGACCCTGCACGCGATTACTTTAAAACAGCATCACGGGGGCTGCCAGTCCTATACATGCCACAGATAGATCCCACACGGAACTATACAACCATCAATGAGCATCACGCGGCGTTTTCCTTCCGCAGGCGGTAAAATAGAAACCATCACATCAGGAGGACCTTAATGAGCGACCGTACTCCAACAGACCCCGATCAGAACCACCCTCACAACGCACCGGACCAGCAGTCGCGTCAGATGTGGGATGCTGAGGCTGCTGCCTTCGACAATGAGCCGGATCACGGCCTACGTGACGCTGGTGTTCGAGCTGCCTGGACCGCGCTGCTGAGCGACTCGCTTCCGGATACACCGGATACGCCGCTCAGAATACTGGACATCGGCTGTGGAACCAGTTCACTCAGCCTGGTGCTGGCGGGTCTGGGGCATGATGTCACCGGCATCGACTTCTCGCCGGAGATGATTGCACGGGCAAAAGAAAAGGCTCAGGCGGCTGGCCAGTCGATCGAATTTCAGGTGATGGATGCCGCCGCGCCGCAGTTCCCATCACAGGAGTTCGATGTACTGCTGTGTCGCCATGTGCTGTGGGCGCTTCCCGAACCTGATCAGGTGCTTCTGCGCTGGCAGCAGCTTCTGAAACCTGGTGGACGCCTCATCATGATCGAAGGCTTCTGGCATACTGGTGCAGGACTGCACGCAGAGCAGATTACCGACGCGCTGCCCGCTGCTTTTACATCCGTTTCAGTTCAGAATTTAAGCGACCGCCATGATCTGTGGGGTGGCCGCACAGATGACGAGCGTTACCTCATCCGGGCTGATGTTCAGCTATAGGCAGGATGTCCATCACTTGACTTAGAGTGCGCTCAAAGTTGTACCGTCAGACGATCAGACAATGATTTTTTATTTCATGTGGAGAGATTCTTATGCAGACCATGAAACTGGGCCACAGTGGGCTTGAAGTCAGCGCGATGGCGCTCGGATGTATGTACTTCGGCACCAGCATCGACGAGCAGCAGTCCTTCCGCCTGCTGGATCAGTACGTCGATGCCGGAGGCCGTTTTCTGGATACCGCTAATAACTACGCCTTCTGGGTCGAGGGCTTTCAGGGTGGCGAGAGTGAGCAGCTTCTTGGCCGCTGGTTTAATGCACGCAAAAATCGTGACGAGATTTTCCTCGCGACCAAAGTCGGCTTCAACATGCCGCCGCGTGTCCCCGTCAGCCTCTCACGTCAGACCATCATCGAGCAGTGCGAGAACAGCCTGCGCCAGCTTCAGACCGATCACATCGACCTTTACTATGCTCACACCGATGACCGCGATACACCGCTGGAGGAAACACTCGAAGCCTTCGATCAACTGATGAAGCAGGGCAAAATCCGCGCTGTAGCGTGCAGCAATACGCTGGCGTGGCGTATCGAACAGGCGCGGACGCTCAGCCGGATGCATGGATGGCCGGAATACTGCGCCGTGCAGCAGCGTCACAGCTATCTGACGCCAAAATCGAACGTCCGCAAGCACAGCAACGGACAGGTATCCACTACGATTGACCTGATCGACTACGCCATCGAACACGCCGATGACTTCGTCATCATCCCCTATTCCATTCTGATGGGCGGTATCTACGCTGGTTCTGATGACCGCATCCCGGGTAATTACAGCGTGGAGGATTACAGTCAGGCGGAGGTCAGTGCCAAACTGAAGGTGCTGCGTGAGGTCGCGGCAGAAGTCGGGGCGACACCCAATCAGGTGGTGATCGCATGGCTGATGCAGAACACGCCGCGCATGCTGCCGCTGATCTCGTCCAGCTCGCAGGAACGTTTGCAGGAGAATATCGATGCGGCCAATGTCACCCTGACGGCGGAGCAGATCGACCGGCTGAATAACGTCAGCTACTAAAATTACCGGAGAGACACCGGGCGACCACGGCGATGCTGGTTTCATCGCAGGGTCGCCCTTACAGCCGGAACATCTCAGACATATTGTACCTGTTTGTGTAAGCACAGGCTGACCGGCAGCATCCAGTAGATGATTTCGATTTAACAATCCCAACCGCCATGAGGCAAGTCTGCTATGAGTGCCGTATCCCTGCTTGATGCACAGGCCATTGCTCCGCCGGACAGCATTCTGGATGCATCCGATATCCATGAGGTGCTGGCTCACGGCCTCAGCGGGAAGTTTACCGGCGCAAAGGTGCTGGCGCTCATCCCCGATCACACCCGAACACTGCCGATGGCGATGCTGTTTCGGGCAGTCGTCGCCATCCTGCATGATACCCGCCAGCTCGACTTCATGGTCGCGCTCGGCACGCATCCGCCGCTGCCAGAGGAGTCAATGCTGAAGCTGGTCGGCATCACGCCAGACGAAAGACGCTCGACCTACCCGCACATCGGCCTGCTGAATCATGCATGGGACGATGATGACGCACTGACCCAGATCGGGACACTGTCTCAGGCGCAGATTCAACAGATCGCAGGGGATGTCTGGCATCCGTCGCTAGGCGCAGATGTGCCAGTGCACATCAACCGGCTGGCGCTGGAATATGATCATATCCTGATTATCGGCCCGACCTTCCCGCATGAAGTGGTGGGCTTCTCCGGTGGGGCGAAGTACCTCTTCCCCGGCATCTCTGGCGCAGACATGATCAACGTCACTCACTGGCTCGGCGCACTCATCACCGTGCTGGATACCATCGGCATTGCGGATACCCCGGTGCGGGCCATGATCCATGCCGCCGCCGAAATGGTCTCGACCCCGGTGACACTGATCAGCATGGTAGTGACAGGCGAAGACCTTGCCGGGATCTTCGTCGGTGGGCTGATCGACGCGTGGCGTGCCGCCGCTGACCTGTCCTCACAGCGCCATATCCACTGGGTAGACCAGCCCTTCAAACGGGTGCTGTCCAAAGCGCCGCCGATGTACGACGAACTCTGGACCGCCGCTAAAGCGATGTACAAACTTGATCCTGCCGTCGCCGATGACGGTGAGATCATCGTCTATGCCCCACACCTCGCGACCGTCAGCCATGTCCACGGCAGATATATTGAAGAAGCGGGCTATCATGTCCGCGATTACTACCTCAGACAGTGGGATCGCTTTCAGCATCTGCCGCTCGGCGTACTGGCGCACGGGACACATCTGCGCGGCAGTGGTACGTTCAAAGATGGCATCGAAAAGGCGCGTATCCGCGTCACCCTTGCCAGCCAGATCCCGCAGGAACAGACTGAACGGCTCGGCCTCGGCTATCTCGATCCATCCACCATCCGGATGGAAGAATGGCAGAACCGCGAATCCGAAGGCATTCTGTACGTGCCAAAGGCGGGCGAAACGCTTTATCGTCTGCGGCGCTGATAAACAGAACGTCCTGTCAACAGCGACACTTTGCCTCACTGCGGCTATCTGGATTTTATGAATTTTAGGTAAATCTAAAATTTCCTTCAATTTTGAACCCTCCTCACCTTAACTGGACTTAAGTCCAATGATGCTATCTCTTGACAAATTTTTAAGTTAGGCTAAAAATTATGTTTGTGTTCTCTATAAGGTACACTCACCGATGAAACCTTTCGCAGTCCGGAGATTGTGACATATGAAGAAGTTCAAGCTGTTCGTCATTCTGAATCTGATTACCCTGCTGATACTGTCGCTGACCGCAGGTGGCCTCCATGCACAGGGCAACACCCTGCGGATTGTAGGGACAACTACCCAGGCCGCCGATATTGCCCGCATCCTGACAACCGATGTCAGCGGGGTCGAGATCACCGGCCTGATGGGTGCCGGAGTCGATCCGCATCTCTATCAGCCGACCGAGGCTGACATCATCGCGATGAATGAAGCTGATATTGTAATTTACAGCGGGTTGAACCTCGAAGGGCAGTTTGGGACCGTCCTGACCGCCCTTGGCGAACAGGGTGTGGTGATTCATGCTCTCGGCCAGCCTGTGAAGAATGAAGGCTACACTATTGGCGGTTTCGACCTGTCGGAAGAACTTCAGGACGTGGACGATCCGCACTTCTGGTTTGACCCGCGCAACTGGGAACTGGCAATGGTCTCGCTGGCCGAAACCCTGAGCGATGTGGACCCTGGCAATACGGAGCTGTACTTCCGCAATGCCGATGACTATGCCCTTCAGCTTCAGATGATCTTCAACTGGGCAGAAGAAGGCATGCAGAGTGTGCCGGAAGGCCAGCGCTTCCTCGTGACATCGCATGACGCCTTCCAGTACTTCGGCGGCGCGTTCGGCTGGCAGATGACCTCAATTCAGGGTATCAGCACCGAAGACGAAGCCGGGGTTGCCGATATTCAGAACGTCGTCGATTTTGTCACCACCAACAACATCCCGGTGATGTTCGTCGAAAGCAGCATCTCACCCAATACCGTCGAAGCCGTGATTGAAGCGGTCGAAGCGCAGGGTGGCACTGTCCGCATCGGTGTGCGTCCGCTGTACTCTGACGCGATGGGCGCACGTGACACCTTCGGTGGAACCTATATCGGCATGCTGGCCGAAAATGTCTATACCATCCTTCAGTCTTACGAGTGCGCCGGGGTGAATGTCACCATTCCGGAGTGGCCGGAAGATCTCGAACCACAGCCCGACACCGACATCCTTGACGTGGATTGCAGTGCCTGACTCTGATCGTCACAAGCATAAGTCGGCGGGAGAACAGGATTACATCGTAACCATCCCGCCGTCCCTTCATCCTACGCTGGAGTCCATCATGTCAAAGCTCAATGGAAACTCAAAAACACAAACGGCATCACATGCTGCACTGGCCGTCGATGACCTGACCGTCGCCTATAACAGCAAACCCGCCCTCTGGGATGTCGATCTCGAAGTCCCCGAAGGTGTACTGATGGCGATCGTCGGCCCGAATGGGGCTGGCAAAAGCACCCTGATTAAAGCCATCCTTAACCTGATCCCACGCTCCGCCGGAACTGCCCTCTTCTATGGAAAGCCCTACGAGCAGGCGCGTTCGCTGGTAGGATACGTCCCGCAGCGCGGCAGTGTGGACTGGGACTTCCCCACCTCGGTGATCGATGTGGTCACGATGGGTCTTTACGGCAAGCTAGGCTGGTTCCGTCGTCCCGGAAAGGCCGAACGTGAACTGGCGCTGCATGCACTCGATCAGGTCGGCATGGCCGATTTCGCCGAACGTCAGATCAGTCAGCTTTCCGGCGGACAACAGCAGCGCACCTTCCTCGCTCGCGCACTCGTGCAGGACGCGCAGATCTATTTCATGGACGAGCCGTTTGCCGCCGTCGATGCTGTCACCGAACGTGCCATCGTCGCCCTCCTGCGCGAACTGCGGGCACGCGGCAAGACGGTGCTGGTCGTCCACCATGACCTGCAAACGGTCGAGGACTACTTCGACTGGGTGACGCTGCTCAATGTGGAAGTGATCGCCAGCGGGCCTACGGCCAGCACTTTCACACCGGAGAATCTGCGCAAAACCTACGGTGGCCGCGTCTCCTACCTTCAGGAAAACAAGCTGACAGACGCCGCGCCTCAGCCGGTGCCGAATATGGCAGGAGACTGAGCCATGCGCACCCTGTCTGTCACCACCTCCGATGACCGCCGCATCTGGGCGATTATCGGCATCACCGCGCTGATCAGTGTGCTGTTTATCCCGTTCAGCCAGTCCGTCCTCGGCGTCAGTTATGATTACACACTGCGGACGGTCGCCCTCGGCGGCGCGATTCTGGGAGTCGTCAGCGGTGTACTGGGATGCTTCGCTGTCCTGCGCCACGAGAGCCTGATGGGGGACGCGCTTTCCCATGCCGCGCTGCCCGGAGTCGGCATCGCGTTTCTGGCGGCTGGCCGGGAACTCGGCATTCTGCTGCTCGGTGCGGGCATCTCAAGCTGGATCGGGATTCAGGCGATCCGCGCCATCACCCAGACGACACGCATCAAACAGGATACTGCCATGGGCATCGTGCTGGCCTCATGGTTCGCAGCGGGTATCGCACTGCTGACCTATATTCAGGCGATCCCTGATGCGCGTCAGGCAGGGCTGAACACCTTCATCTTCGGTCAGGCCGCTGCGATTGTCGAACGGGATGTGCAGCTCATCTCCATCGTCGCGCTGATCGCCTTTGGCATCATCGCCCTGTTCTGGAAAGAGTTCAAGCTGATCACCTTCGATACCGAATTCGCCGTCGCTAACGGCTTCCGCGTCGGCCTGCTGAATGTCATCCTCTCTACGCTGATCGTCGTTGCGATCGTGCTTGGGCTTCAGCTTGCAGGCGTGATCCTGATGGTCGGTATGCTGATCGCACCGGGGATCGCCGCCCGCCAGTGGACACACAAACTCGATCAGATGGTGATCCTGTCAGCCGTATTCGGGGCCTTTGCTGGCGGGACCGGCGCGATCATCAGCGCAATTGATGCGACTATTCCCACTGGTCCAATGATTATCGTCATCGCCTTCGTGATTGTGCTGTTCTCGCTTGGGTTCGCGCCCGGACGCGGCATCATCTGGAATACGCTGCGCAGCCGGGGCGACCGCCAGCGGTTTGCCGCCACCACGACATTGAGCGACCTGTACCGCTACGCCCTGGCACACGGCGGCGCAGGTTATCCGATTCCGGCGGCCTTTATCAGCGGCATCGGACGCGGCAGCGCACAGGTGGGGCTGTCTCAACTGGAGAAGGCGGGTTACATCACGCGCCAGTCCGATCAATGGCGACTGACACCCATCGGTATCGAAGCGGCAGAAGAAGATCTGCACAATCAGCAGTTGTGGGAAATCTACCGCCAGTACAGCGACGAACTCGACCTGCCCATCATCTCCGAAGACCGCCGCCGCAGTATCCGTGAGATGATGTCCGATGAAGCAGTCATGGCGCTGGAACACAAGCTCCGGCAGGTGACCGAAGCCGTACCGGAAGGAGCAGAGTGATGTTCGAGATTGAGAACCTTCTGATCCGCTTTCTGCTGGGTATCTTCTCGCGTGAGGAGATCAATGCCTTCTTTCGCAGCCCGCAGAATACAGCCACCCTGATCGGCTGCCTGATCGCTGTTTCCGGCGCGCTGCTGGGCACGTTCCTGCTGCTGCGGCGGATGTCGCTCACCACCGATGCCATCAGCCATACCATCCTGCTCGGCATCGTCGTCGCCTTTCTGGTGATGGTCAACCTCTTCGGGATGGAGCCGGACCTGTCCTCACCGTGGCTGCTGATCGGTGCAGCGGCGGCAGGTGTCGCCACCGTCGTGCTGACCGAGATGCTGCACCGCTCCGGTCTTGTCAGACAGGACGCGGCACTTGGGCTGGCCTTCCCGCTGCTGTTTGCCGTCTCCATCATCCTGATTTCGCGCTATGCCAACGATGTCCATCTCGATGTGCATTCGGTTACGGTCGGGGAAATTGGGGTGGCATGGGCCAATACCAACAGCCACTGCATCGAAAACTGTGAGACGATCAGCATCACGCCGGATCATCCTGCTGCACGTATGACCCGCCAGTGCAGCAACTGCACCGAACTCGGAATTAACCCGCGTGATGCACGTGCAGAATTCGTCGAGACCTGCGCCAACTGCGGCACCTTCACACCGGCGCAGGCATGGCAGGCCGGATTGACCGAGAACGAGCCGCTGCTGGTCTTCTGGCCGAAAGCGATCACGGTCATGTCCATCATGGCTATTCTCACCGTCGGTTTCGTCGTGCTGTTCTTCAAGGAACTCAAGCTGACCACCTTCGATGCAGGGCTGGCGCAGTCACTCGGATTCCGCCCCGGCCTGATCAATTACGCGCTGATGGTGCTGGTCAGTCTGGTGGCGGTCGGCGCATTCGACGCCGTTGGATCGATTCTGGTGATCGCCTTCTTCATCATCCCACCGGCTGCCGCTTATCTGCTGACCGACCGCCTGTCGATGATGCTGATCCTCAGCCCGCTGATCGGCGGCGCGGGGACCTACTTCGGCTATGATCTGGCACGCGGCAGCTTTCTGGGCCTGTTCCAGATCCCGGACGTGATCGCGCTCATCAACCGCATATTCGGCACCAATCTGCTGGAACAGTGGGACTCGTCCATCTCGGCCTCGATGGTGCTGATGATTTTCTTTTTCTTCGTGCTGGCGTGGGTGGTCTCGCCCAAATACGGCCTGATCTCCACCTTCATCCGCCGTGCTAACCAGCGCCGCGTCTTTAACGATCAGGTGGTGCTGGGGCATATCTACAACCATCAGCATACGGAAGTCGCCGCGCAGGAACTGGCGGCAGACAGGCTGTATGTGCACTTCCGCTGGTCAAAGTCCAAAATGGGACGTGTGCTGGCGCGTCTGCGTGCATCGCAGTTGGTACAGGTGGTGGACGATATGGTCCTGCTCACCCCACGCGGAGAGGAAAACGTCGAGACGTTTAGAGCAGAGAATCTGTCTACAGCATCGAATTAACCTGATATCTGAGATCAAAAGAGCCAGCATCATCGCTGGCTCTTTTTGTTTTGAAGATTTGAAACCCCCATATAATAAAGTTCACCTGGCATTGAGGCTGGTAGAAACAGATGCTCGATTTAAGACAACGGTTAAGTATAGCGGGTATTGATCCTGCATCACTTCAAACACTTCGCGAAGTTGCAGTTGAGGGTGATGAAGCCTTGGAAAAACTGCCAGAAACCCCAATCGAGCGACTGCGGCCTATTTGCGTTTTACCGTGTGAGCCTGAGAAGCTGAACAACGTCTGGCAGCAGTTATATAACGTTCGTGAAATGACACACCGCTATCCGGTCATTCTCGGAACACGAAAAGATTTGGGTCATCACTGGGAAATGCAGGAAGATCGGTTACTGCCTGGGGATTATGTGCGTCGTGCAGAAAAAATATCTGTTTCCACATGGACAGATCGTGTTATCAATGAACTCTTAGATGAAAAGTTAATTGTGCAGCATATAGAAGACGATGAAACACAGCATCAACCCCAAAACAGGAAAAACGCCTCCCTGTTTGATGTACGTAATTATGTAGGATCGGGCTGGACTAAAAACACGATTTTCTATATCGGCTTAATCAAGTCACCTGCACCGTGGCAGATAGCAGCACAATTGGCTTTCGGCTGCTGGAACGACTGTCCCTGTCCTGAAATCCACGTGGCTTTCCACCACTACTGGTATTCGCAATATGCGATGGAACCAATTATTTTTGAGTTTGACAGCCTTGTGTGCCGTGTTGGCAATCCGCCTAACACGTTGGAAGATGCGCTGCGATTAGCCCGGGAAATCGTGGCCTATTGTCCTGATTATATCAATTTGGCATCCAGACCTGTAACACTCAAAGATGTTGCGGCTGAGCTTTTAAACAATACCGTCTGGGCATTCTGGTGGGATTGAATGATTTTTGACAAATCTTTCATTGGTATCAGTCTTAAGCAGCTTACATAAATAAACAGGAGAGGTCTATACTCTCTCCTGCTTTAAGCTTCTCAACGTGTATTTTTGTGTTGACGAGTCTACTTACCTACTGATCGAGCGACGCGAGCGCAATCTGGCTCTCTTTGACATCATTCAGGACAATATCTTCCAGCTCGACCTCCTCACCCGAATACTCGATGTAAAGTGCATAATTTTCCAGTGCCTGCTCGTGCAATCCTGCTGCTTGCTGTGCATCGGCCAGAGCCAGATACAGGTTGGAGAACGTTGCATCGTATTCGTAAACCTCAACCGGCAGGCTTTCGACCGCCTCTGTAAAATATTTTACGGCTTTATCATAATCACCTCCCAGGAAGTAGTACCGCCCCAGTGTGAACGGCAGCATCGTGTCATGGAAGGATGCCCCATCGCCAGAGGTGATTACCTGCTGTGCCTGTGCCACGTTAGTGTTCAGTATCAGTACAATGACGACGAAAATGAAGGCGATTGAAATGAAGATACGGTGATACAGTCTGGTGTGATTCTGAGTGTCGCAGTCGCTGTCTTCCGAAGTCATTGATGAGGCGGTGATCAGTTGACGATTCACTTCGGCGGTGCGGATGCGGTCGGCACGCTGCTCTGCCCGGGCTTTGTCCATGTAGTAATCGGCCATGATGTCGTCCCCCAAAATTGTGCGTCGATGCGATGAGCAACACTTTACGATTTCAGGGCAGGCCGAATCACCCGTCGAAGGTCAGGATTAGGGGGTTGGAGGGGGTTGGACTTGGCTGACTGGCTTTAGAACAGGTTCAATTCGCGGGCTTTTGCAATGGCCTGCGTGCGGCTTTCAACACCAAGTTTGCTGTAAATCTGGCTGATATACCATTTGACTGTGCCGAGCGCGAAGACCATCTCTTTCGCAATCTCGCGGTTGGAACGTCCTTCGATCAGTAACTTCAGAACATCCATTTCGCGTGGGGAGAGGCCGACGACATTTTGCGACTTGGCTATGGATGGTTCGAATTCCTGCAAGATGAAGTCAATGACATCATGAAGATCAAGTTCTTTTCCGCGTTCAACAGCCGCAGAATATACTTCAGAGTCGAGAATAGCTTTTAGCTTCGTTAATTCCTCCCGTGTAAGCTGTTTGGTCCATGTCATAGTTCCCGGATGGTTCAAAATTAATGAATACAACTCCACTGCATGCTTCGCGTTATTCGATTGAATAACAAGGTGTGCAAAACTACTCAGTCGATCAAGCATTTTCCATGTAAGGTTTGATTTTCGTTCCGCCTTTAGAGCAGACAGACCATGATACCTGACGGAAGAATGGTCGGCGAGCATATTTGCGACAATACTGAGGTTATAATGATACGTCCCAATCGGTGCGCGCTTATGGATTTGCTCTGCCAGGCGCAGCGCCTCCAAGATCCATTTTTTGGCTTCAGCCGCATTGCCTGAAAGAAATGCTGCTTGAGCAAAAATATCGTTTAGCACGTAGGGTCTGTGCCAAAGTTCACCGATGGCCTCCATCAAGTCCAGCGCCTCTTTTCCTATTCGTAAGCCCTCCTGAACCGCTTCCTCCGTTTCTAAACCCATTAAATTTGCTGCCCAGTAATGCAAAAAATGACTGGCCATCCAGTCATCGTGACTGGCTTTAGCGAGTTTGTAGCCAAGCTGCGAAAAGGGAATCGCTTCGTGTTGTTTCTCCTTATGCATAAGTTGTCCCGCAAGATTCTCATAGGCTAAGAGCATTTCGTCAGCACTTTCCGCAGACTCCAGCAGTCGAATTCCTTCGCGACTAAAGGCTTCCGCCTTTTCCAATTCACGATGTCGAAAGTAAAAGTATCCAAGTCGTGCAAGTAAATGTCCTCTGGCAGGTGTGGGTTCCGTCACCACTGCTACGGCCTGCTCAAACAAATCGCTTCCTTCAAATATGCGATCACGTGCTTCCAGAAATGCCCATAGGCTGGTCGCTACTCTCCGGAGTTCTTCGGCACGCCGCTGTTCAATGAGTAGCAACCAGGTCACACGTACATTTTCAAAATCCGCTTCGATTGTATCGGCGGCATGATAGCGCTCCGGCGTCTTAAATCGAGGCCATTGCCGTTCCATGAAGTCGACAAAATAAGCGATATGTGCCTGTTGCGTTTCCTCAAATTGTCCGCTATCGTGCAGTCTGGACTCACCATACTGCCGCAAAAGCTCGTGGATGCTATAGCGACCTGTTTCAGCATCACGCTGCAACAGAGATTTATTCACCAGTGAAGACAGCGTGCGTAGATTCGCGTCGGCCACTGCCTGCGCCGCTTCACGGGTGAAGCCGCCGCGAAAGGTGGTAAGCTTGGCAAACACATCCTGTTCATGCTCTGTCAGCAATCGCCAGGACTGGTCGAATACCGCCCGCATACTCCGATGGCGCACAGGTAAATCCCGTGTCTCGACTTCCAGAAAATCCAAACCCTTCTGGATTTCGTCGGCGATCTCCGTCAGCGATAGTACATTGACCCACGATGCGGCCATCACAATGGCAAGCGGCGTTCCGTCCACCAACCGGCAGATTTTAGCAATCTGCTGGATATCACTCTCTGTCACTCTGAAATCAGGTCGAAGACGTGCCATCCGGTCGATAAATAGCTGGACAGCACTGTAATGAGAGAGTTGATCAGAAGGTAATTGCTTTGGAAGTGACATCCCTTCTATCGAATAGACTGTCTCCCCGGCAAGGTTAAGTCGTTCCCGTGAGGTCACCAACACACTCACCTGTGGTGCTTGCGTCAGCAGTTCGTTGACGATTTCGACTCCATCCAGCAGATGCTCGAAGTTGTCGAGAATTAACAACAGGTGTTTGCGGCGAAGGTAATTCAACAGTTGTGTTTTTGGGTCTTCATTCGAGAAAAACCTGAAGTCAAGTGCGTCAGCGATGGTCGGTACGATGTAGTCAGGTGAGTGGAGCGGCTGTAAGGGGATGAAGCAAGTGCCATCCCGGTAGCCACGTAACTGCGCAGCAGTTTCTAAGGCCAGTCGGGTCTTACCGATTCCGCCAGGTCCAACGAGTGTCACCAAGCGATATTCAGGGACCAACGTAATAAGCTCGGCCAACTCCTTGGTTCTTCCAATAAAAGAGGTTGTTTGAGCAGGAAGATGGTGCAGTAACATGCGAACCCTCCGTAACCCTGCGGTCAACTATATTTTAGTATATATATTACATTTATTACCACTTTTCACAATTATAGCAACGCTATGTTAGTTTGTAATAAACACCCTCACTGAGATCATGTCTCATTTAGACCACAAGATAGCTCTACAGCCTGTAACAATTTTCTAAGGGTCAGGCCAATTTGGTAAAATGTAGAACATTTGTAGCATCTGTTACGTATAGCACTGTGGGAA
>JAEZAF010000075.1 GCA_023430545.1 Chloroflexota bacterium | reverse complement strand
TCCCTCGGAATGCAAATCGAAGATTTGCCGAGTGGGGGAAGGGAAAGCATGCGCAGCATGCCGGGATGGGGGGCAGCCGCGGCCTGATTTACACCTGCTTCAACATGTAAAATGGCTTAACTTGGTGCATATGGGAACCCTCGGACAATGCCTAACATGCTTGCATGTCATTGTCCCTGCAAAACACACAGGAGGTAGGGACAGGGCGTGCCCTGTCCGCTGGAAAATCTGAACCGAAATAAGATACCTACCCCTGAAAGAGGGGAGGGGAGCTTTTTTGGGTCCACTTCGTTTGAAAACTCGAACCGCACACGCCGAACATCCGTGCTATAATAATCAATCACGGGAACCCTCTCCGCCGCATATTTTGTCGGGATATTGAACATGTTTGCAGCACTTTGCAGCACAATACTGCAACAAAACCCATCGTTGCAGCAGCACATCCGTCATGTTCAGGGGAAAATCCGTTGTTGCCGCACAAAATTTTTGTGCGGCAGCAGCAGCAGCAGCAACAAGCCACTACAGACAGCGCATTTGCAGCACCTTGCGGCGGCCTCTGCTGCAATCCGCAGACGACGCAAAAACGCCTGTGGTCTGTAATGTCCTCATCAGAAGGTATACAGAATAAAAACAAAAAACCTGCGCGGTGTGCGCAGGCTTTGTTCTGAGTTCATGTTTTGGCGATGACAGGGCTCGAACCTGTGACCTCTCGATTATGAGTCGAACGCTCTGACCAGCTGAGCTACATCGCCTGATGTTGGGTTGTGTGCTGGTGTGGGAAAAGAAAGTTGCGGGGGTGGGATTCGAACCACACGACCTTCAGGTTATGAGCCTGACGAGCTGCCTCTGCTCTACCCCGCGAGATGAATAATAGCATAGGGGATCAGGCGTGTCAACGCTCACTTCCGTTAATTTTATATTGGATTTACCGTTACCAGCGACCAGTGGCCTGAAGACGTCTGAAGCCGGTGATCGTGCACTGTCACGGTAACTGATAGCTGAAGATCGCACGCAAAACAGGTATCATCAGGGTATGTCCTGTGATATTGGTCTGAAACGAAATGAGCAGATCTCATGCGTGCTGTTGACATTATTGCGAAAAAGCGTGATGGAGAAACCCTGACCGAAGCTGAAATCCGTTGGTTTGTGGATGCATACATTCAGGAACAGATCGCGGATTATCAGGTCTCGGCGCTGTTGATGGCGATTTTCCTCAACGGGATGAAGCCTGAAGAGACCGTCGCGCTCACTCTGGCGATGGCTGACTCTGGCGATACGCTTGACCTGAGCGACATCACTGATTATGCCGTCGATAAACACTCATCCGGTGGGGTGGGTGATAAGACCTCGCTGATTGTGCTGCCGCTGGTCGCATCCTGTGGTGTGACCGTCGCCAAGATGAGCGGGCGTGGTCTCGGCCTCAGCGGTGGGACGCTGGATAAACTGGACTCGATCCCCGGCTTTCGCACCGACCTCGCCGAAGATGAATTCCGTCGGATTGCCCGTGAGCATGGACTGGTACTTGGTGGACAGTCCAAAGACCTTGCCCCGGCGGATGGCAAATTCTACTCCCTGCGTGATGTCACGGCGACGGTGCCAAGCCTGCCTCTGATTGTCAGCAGCATCATGAGCAAGAAGATCGCTGCCGGGGCGGATGGGATTGTGCTGGATGTCAAGGCAGGCAGCGGTGCATTTATGGATACCGTCGAGAAAGCAATCGAACTGGCACGCAGTATGGTTGAGATCGGAGTCAGCGCGGGTCGCGATATGATCGCCGTGGTCTCGGATATGAATCAGCCTTTGGGTGAGGCGGTCGGCAATGCGCTGGAAGTGGCTGAGTCGATTGAAGTCCTGAAGGGCGGTGGTGCTGAAGACCTGCGCGAACACTGTTTGCAGATCGCGGCCTATATGCTGCGACTTGCGGGACGCGGCCAGCGCTGGACGGATGAGGCCGAGGTCAGGACACTGCTGGAAGAGCAGCTTCGCAGCGGTGCGGCCTTTGACAAATTCCGCGAAATGGTGGCGGCGCAGGGTGGAGACGTACGTGTGATCGATGATCCATCACTGCTGCCACAGGCCGAGATTGTCGAAACGCTGAACGCATCTGAAGCCGGTACTGTGGAGCGCGTTGACGCCTATAAGATCGCGCAGATCGCCTTTGAGCTTGGAGCCGGACGCGAACAGAAGACCGACAAAATTGATCTGGGCGTCGGGTGCCGTGTGCATGTCAAAGTCGGGGAAACGGTGACCGAAGGCCAGCCGTTGATCACACTCTATGCCAATAACCCGGACCGACTGAAGCTCAGCAAGGCTTATTTTGACGGCGCGGTCACGCTGACACAGGGACAGGTGGAACCCCTGCCGCTGTTCTATGACGCCATCTTCGGCAGCGCATCAGAAGGCGACGTTAAGGCGTAACTTCAATCTCGGTCAGCACGCCGTCGGCGTTGTACTGATAAACATGCAGGGGGGCATCCTGCCAGTAACCGTGATCGTCAAAGGTGATCTGGCCATTGATGCCCTGATAGTCGATGGTGTGCAGGCGGTCAGTCACTGCCTGTCGGTTGGGCGCGACAGATATGGCATTCAGGGCTAAGCCCGCTGCGTCATAAGCAAGGGTGGAGATCAGGCTGGGTGCAGGGGCGAATGCATCACTGGCCTGATATCGTGCGACAAAATCAACGTTAGGTAGGGATGCACTGCTGACAATCGTCATGCTGCCTGTGCTGTCCCGCAGCCGCTGGACCTGCTTCAGCGCCAGAAACTCGGCGGACACATCAGCATTGAGGGCATACGATAGAAATTCGCTATCACTGCTAAGCACCGGTATCTCAGCGGCTTCTGCTGAGGCGAGGTAGAAGACGTTACCTGTTGCGTCGACGGGTGGCCGCCAGCTTCCAGCCACAATGACTGGAAGATCGCCGAATTCGGTTAGCACATCGGGATGTGTCCCCATCAGACCAGCCGTGATCACGATCTGCACCTGTGGATCAAGTGCGATAGCCGCCGCATGCTGCTGCGCGGTGACGAGCGTACCGCCGTCGTCAATCGGGATCAGTCTTACCTGCGACGGGTCTGCATCTGCTTCAGTAAAGGCCAGCCGCGCTGCATACAGCATCTCATAGCCGATCTCGCGAAAGCGCCCCTCGAACGGCGCGAACAGTACCACCTTCACCGGCGTAACAGATGTATCCAGCGCACAGCCCGTGATCATCAGCAGACCGGTGAAAATGACGGTAAGACAAAAGCGGTGGAAATGCCGCTTCATCGGCTGGAACAGCCATTCTGCAGATGTTCTTCATAAGTGCGGGCGAATTCGTGATAGCCATCATCGCGGCAGTCCGCACGGAAGTACAGGAAATCGGATGGTTCCGGGTAAATCGATGCCAGAATAGCATCCCGACTGGGATTTGCAATCGGTCCTGGTGGTAGCCCAAAGTTCAGATAGGTGTTGTAGTCTGAACGGACGGCCGTGTAATCTGCACCGGTAATGCGTGCCCACCACGTCCCGCGAGAGTTTCCCAGTGCATACTGGACCGTCGGATCTGCATCCATATTCATGTTCTGTGTCAGCCGATTGAAGTACACACCAGCGATCTTCGGCTTTTCATCGTTGCGCACCGCCTCACGTTCGACAATCGAGGCCATCGTCACGATCTCGAACAGGTTGAAGCCGCGCAGCTCGGCATCGTTTTCCATATCAAGCGTGATGGCCTGATTAAAACTTTCGAGAAGCTGATCACGCATCTGGATGGCGGTTACTTCCGGTGCAAACTGATACGTTTCAGGGAACAAAAAGCCTTCCAGCGATGCGCCTTCCGGTAGCTGTACCCGTTCAGCAAACGCCGTATTGACGGTCGCGCCCTGCTGTACCGTTTGCAGGAAATCACTTCCAGTGAAGGCAAACAGCCCGTTTTCATCAATGGCCACCGCGACTTCTTCGATGCGCCAGCCGGGAAGGATGGTAAACGTGATCTGGCTGAAGCGCGAGTCGGTCAGGGCAAGCGCAATCTGTGGGATCGTCTGGGCCTGATTGAGAAAATAGGTTCCGGCTTCCAGTTCGACATCGAGCCGTTCAGCACGGAGATAATCCACAAACAGATCGGAGTCGAGGATCAGGTTGGCGCTTTGCAGGCGTCCGGCAATGGTGACTGGAGCTTCCCCGAGTGAGATCGTAAAGCGTACCGGATCGGTATTATCGCTTACAGACCGCGCCAGATCTTCTTCGCGCCCGGCCAGCGAGAGCCGTACCAGCGCGGTTCGTACACCATCGATGATCTGATCACCAGCCAGCAGATACACGACACCCGCACAGATCAGTAGGGTGACGCCTATCGCAACAAGGGTCATCAGGATAGCAACAGGCCGATTTCTCAAGTATTGTGCTCCTCATTCGAGTTGTCTGATCCGGTTTCCGCAGAGGCCATATCAGGGTTAGCTATCGTCTGAAGGGGATTAAGAATGGATAATGTGGACGGCTCGACCAGTCCATCGCACAGGGCATCCAGATAGCGCTGGAGGACCACACGCGCCGCCAGATCGTCAATCGGATCACGAGGTTTACGCCGCTTCTGCCGTGCCAGATCCTGGGCATCAGTGCTGCTGTACTGTTCATCCCACAGCAGTATTGGCAGCGGAACCGCCGCCGCGAGTCGCTCCGCCCAGATGCGGACGGTATCAGCCTGCTGATGGATGCCTTTATCAATCGAATCATTGTAAGGCATGCCGAGGACGATGCCGACAATCTTCTCCTGTTGAATCACCTGCTGAATCCGTGCGAAGTCCTCAGCCTTTGACTTGCGCTGGATCACGATCAGTTCACGGGCGACCATCTGTGAGCCATCGCTGGCAGCGAGGCCGATGCGCTGCAAACCGTGATCGATACCGAGGAGCCTGCCCCGTGTCGGAAACCTCATGTGCCAGTCTCGACCAGATTGACCTGAATCCGCATCGGAAGCAGTGGCAGCCGCCCCAGCAGATCTGGCTGGACGATGATGTCTGGCACTGTTCCCACCTGTAAATCAACGGCGCTGACAAGGTACGCGCGGGCCTCTTCAATTGTTTTGCCGACCAGCCCTTCCTGTACCTGCGCCGCGCTGACACGTCCGGTTACACGGCCCCGACCAGTAACACTGAAGACAATATCCCCGTTCTCGCGTACTTCAGTCACCGGGCCGATGAGATATTCCACGCTCTCCGGTATAATCTGCCGACCACGCGGGATCTGCTGTCCCATTCTGGCGAAGACGATTTCCTCTCCGCGGCGCTGATCGACGACGATCACCTGCACGATTGCGCGCATCGACAGCCGTACAGTGTCCGCCGCCTGCCCGACATTGTGGCTGTACGTTTTCCAGTCTTCCCGTTCGCCATCTGGCGCAATGCTGATGGTGTCCGCGATCAGCATCTCGTTTTCGAGCAACTGCGTCTCGAACTCCATCAGGGCACGGGCCTGTAACTGCTGACGCAGCGCTGCCAGCAGGCGGTCCTGATCTTCCTGTGTCACGATTCGGACCGTGTTGTCCTGTCCGCCTATCGTCGGAATAAGGTTGCTGACGGCGACCCGATCACTCCATTCAGCTTCCACCGTGCTGATCAGGCCAGCATCGACGTTCCCCTGAGCGCCCGCGCTGGTATCCAGTGCTTCAATGCCGACTTCAACAATCTGGTCTACACCGGCAGGCAGAGTCGCATCAATTGCCGTCGCGAAGCGCACCGGACTGCTGGTGCTGGTGCTGACGATAGTTCCTGCAGGGATGGCGATAGGCTCGTCACTCTGGTTGATGAACAGCACGGTCCCGGTTGCAGTAGAAGGGGGCAGATTTTGTGCCCCGCTGGTCGAACGGCTGGCGCTCTCTTCAATCTCGATCTTGCGGAGGCGTGCCGGTATCATCCCCGCATTGACATCCGTGGTCGTTGCCCCTACTGAAGCGATAATCTGCTGTGTGACCTCGATGGTCTCTTCGGCGAGAGCAAGTGTCACGGTTGCCCCTGGGACGATTACTACAGCCAGCACCGCCGCCGCTGCCAGCAGTGCCAGCAGGATGAGCGTCGTCACCCAGCGCGATGCCGACAGCATCCGCGTCCCGCGTACCCGGCTGGCGACTTCCATCAGATCTTCGGGAAGTGGCGTTTCTTCTGGCTTATCATCCCGTGAGGTGAAGACTTTGCTCCGCCCGCGTTTCCAGCGTCCCTTTTGAGCCGCGCCAATCGTCTCAAAGGTGCTGATATTCAGGTCACGGGCGTGTTCCATCACGTGTTCGTCATGCGTCACGAGCGCCATGCGGATTGCACGGCGCATCGCTTCACGCTGAACCAGTACCAGATCGAGCTTACGGGTGAGGGCTGTCCCTTCTTCGGGCCAGATGAGAAGGACATTCTGCCCCCGCAGAAACGACAGGCGATCCTTGACCGAGACAGCGTCTTCGGCAGGCTCAATCTGGACGAATGTGATTTCGTTTGGCATAGATCCTATGTCTGATAGTGTTCAGCAATCCACTGACGGGCTGTTTCCAGCGCCTCAGAGACGCGTTCGGCATCCTTACCACCGGCCTGTGCCATATTTGGACGGCCACCACCACCACCACCCACTATTGCCGCCGCGGCCTTGATCAGATTACCAGCGTGCAGACCTTTTTTCGTGAGATCATCACTGACAACAGCCAGAAGCTGAGGCTTATCGTCGATGACGCTGGCCCCGACAAATACGCCGTTCCTGACCTTGCTGCGGAACCAGTCCGACATCTCGCGCAGCGTATCGGCGGGTACACCATCGAACTGTGCGATCATCGCAGGGACGCCGTTAATGTCTTCGACAGTTGTGAGCGCTTTGTCGAATTCCACTTTAGCCAGATCACGACGCAGGCGTGCAATCTGCCGCCGTGCTTCAGCCAGTTCGTCCTGAAGCGCCACGACACGGTCATAAACGGTGTCCGGTGTCGTATTCAGTCGGTCGGCAATACCATGCAGTGAGTCGAGTGTATGCTGTAGATAATTTAGCGCCTCATGGCCGGTTAGCGCTTCGATACGACGCACACCCGCGCTGGTGCTGCCTTCACCGACAATCACAAACGTGCCGATCTGTCCGGTTTCTTTCACATGGACACCCCCGCATAACTCATAGCTGTAGCGGCTGCCACTGGTCCCATTGCTGTTGCTGTTACCACCGCCAATGCTGATCGTCCGCACCTGATCACCGTATTTTTCGCCGAACAGAGCCATTGCGCCTTCCGCACGGGCCTCGTTCAGGGTTTTTTCTGCCGCCACGACAGCTTCATTTTCCAGAATCTGATGATTGACCTCAGCCTCGATCTGGCGCAGTTCTTCCGCGCTCAGTTTGGCATCATGCGAGAAGTCAAAGCGCAAACGTTCCGGCGCGACCAGCGAACCACGCTGCTGGACATGTGTCCCCAGATGGTTACGCAGCGCTGCATGGAGCAGGTGGGTGGCGGTGTGATTGCGTGTGATATCTGCACGGCGTTCATAATCGACTTCCGCTTTGACATCCTGCCCAGCCTGCGGTGTGCCTTCAATCACTTCGCCGATATGGACGATCAGACCTGCCGTCGGACGTCGGGTGTCTTCAACTTCGATCGTCCAGCCATCACCGTGAATCCAGCCGGTATCGCTGACCTGTCCACCGGCTTCTACATAGAACGGTGTATCCTTCAGAATTACCTCGACCTTATCGCCAACAATTGCGCTCTCAACTGGCTGACCATTGATCAGCAGGGAAATGAGACGGGTATTGAGCTGTGTATCACCGTATGGCAGATAATTGACGCCAGCCTCGCCAAGCTGACCGGACTGCTTTAGTTGATCGAGTAGATCCCTGTAACTCTCTGCCGTCGCGATCTGTCCCATCGCCTGACCGCCGCCGCTGACAAGTGAATGTGCTTCTTCAGCTTTTGCGAAGCCTGCTTCATCGACGTGATAACCGCGCTCTTCGCAGATGTCCTTGATGACTTCCAGCGGTAGGCCGAGTGTTGCTTTGAGGTAGAAGGCCTGTTCCCCGGAGAGGGTGCCATTCTGCGGCAGGCTGTCAAGCATCTCATTCAGCTCACCGACGCCGCGATCCAGTGTGCGACGGAAGGCGACTTCTTCCTTGGTGATGGTGCGCTTGATGGCTTCGGCACGTTCGGTCAGTTCAGTGTAATGGTCGCCCATCACGCTGATGACTGCATCCGCGACTTTGGCGAGAAACGGTTCGTTGAAGCCAATCTTGGTGCCAAAGCGGGCGGCACGGCGGATCACCAGACGACAGACCGAGTCCCGTCCCTTCGCGCCGGGGCGGACACCATCGGCGATCAGGAAGACTGCCGCACGGGTATGGTCCGCGATTACGCGATACGGAACGATGTTCGCGTCACGCTCCGCGTCGCTGTGGCCGGTCAGTACCTGTGTCGCCTCGATAATCGGCATAAACAGGTCGGTCTCGTAATTGGCCTTTACGCCTTGCACGACGCTGACGATACGCTCGAGACCCATACCGGTATCCACACCGGGGGCAGGCAGCGGCTCGTCAAACTGACCGGTATGTGCGGGATCGGCTTCCTTGCGGTTGTATTGCATGAACACCAGATTCCAGATCTCGAGGAAGCGGTCATCCTCTTCCAGAAGCTGAGAGATAATGCTGTCCTCACCCTGTTCGGGGGATTTGTCCCAGTGGATTTCCGAGGTCGGTCCGCAGGGACCAGTCTCTGCCATCTGCCAGAAGTTCGTCTTAGGTCCCATCCGTGCCACGCGCTTGGGATCAACCCCGATTTCATTGACCCAGATATCATAGGCTTCGTCGTCGTTCTGATAGACCGTGAATACCAGGCGATCCGTCGGAAGCTGATAGACCTCGGTCAGCAGGGTGTAAGCGTAGCGAATCGCATCCTTCTTGAAATAATCGCCGAAGCTGAAGTTCCCGAGCATCTCGAAAAAGGTGTGATGGCGCGGCGACGGCCCGACGTTCTCAAGGTCGTTGTGCTTGCCCGAAACGCGCATGCACTTCTGGGAAGTAGTGGCACGCTTGTAGTCGCGCTTGTCTGTCCCTAAAAAGACATCCTTGAACTGCACCATGCCCGCATTAGTAAACAGCAGGGTGGGATCATTCGCTGGGACAAGCGAGGAGGATGCAACCTGCTTGTGACCGAATTCTTCAAAAAAATCCAGAAATGCCGCACGGATCTCCGCGCTGGTCATTGTTTTCATCTGTGGGAATCCCTGATCGTGTTTCACCGAAAACCTGCCTTGATTATAGTAGGCCAGCAGAAGTGTCACAAGACGCTTTCACATAGTCCATAAACGTTATTCAGTATTTAATCATAAAGGATCAATAAGGGTCAATAGGGTCCATAATGGAAAAGGTTCTCTTGTTGGATTTTGTGAATGTATGCTACACTACGCGCACTTCCGGACTGAAGACAAATGGATACGGACCTCTCAAATGACAACCACACCCTCTAAAACCGCATCTCCGACCACCAGCATCGACGAGCAGGTCGAAGTGCTGATGTCTGGGGCAGAATACGGCGACCCCGAAACCAAAGTGGCGATGGCGAAGGAACTGCGCGAACGACTGATCGAATGTCAGCAGCAGGGGCGTCCGCTGCGGGTGTACTGCGGCTACGATCCGCGTACCGCAGATCTGCATCTCGGCCATACGATCACCATGCGCAAGCTGCGTCAGTTTCAGGAATTCGGCCATGATGTCACCTTTCTGATCGGCACATTTACCAGCCTGATCGGTGATCCGTCCGACAAGGACAAGGCACGCAATCAACTGACACCCGAAGAAGTTGACCGGAACGCGCAGACCTATGCGGAGCAGGCCTTCAAGATCCTTGATCCGGACCTGACCCGTGTCCGCCGCAATGATGAATGGCTTTCGACGCTTGATTTTGCGGACATCATCCGCCTGGCGAGTAACTTCACCGTACAGCAGTTTCTGGTACGTGACAATTTCGCCAAGCGCATGAGTGAAAATGCGCCGATTTACCTTCATGAGTTCTTCTACGCGCTGATGCAGGCTTACGACGCTGTCGCGCAGGAAGCGGATGTGCAGGTCGGCGGTCAGGATCAGCTCTTCAATATCCTCGTCGCTGGCCGCAAACTTCAGCAGGGCCTCGGACAGAAGCCACAGATCGCGATTATCATGGGCGAGAGCCTGCCGGGGACCGATGGCGAGATCAAGATGAGTAAGAGTCTTGGTAACCATATTCCGCTGCTTTCGCATCCAAACGATATGTTCGGCAAAGTGATGAGCCTGCCGGATAAGGCGATGCCGATTTTCTTCAAACTGCTGCTGGGCTGGCTGCCTGCTCAGGTGGAAGATCTTCGGCACAAACTTGAATCGGGTGAACTTCATCCGAACGAGACTAAAATGCGGCTGGCCCGTGAAATCGTCAGCATCTTCCACGGGGCAGATGCGGCTCAGGCTGCGCAGGCAAACTGGGATGAGGTGTTCCGCGGGGGCAGCGGTATCCCACAGGATATCGATGAGGAACCGCTTGCTGCCGAAGAACGTGTGCTCGACATCCTGCGCCGCCTGAACATGGTGAGCAGCGGTAAAGAGGGCAAGCGCCTGATCGAGCAGAACGGCGTGCGCCTGAATGATCAGGTTGTGGAAGATGCGAATCTGATGATCACTTCTGACATGCTTCCCGCTGTCCTTCAGGTAGGCAAGCGTAAATTCGTCAGACTGGTGTCCGGAGCGTAAGCGGTACTACCCATCAGATAAAAAAAGCTGGTCATTTTAGCGAGTGACCAGCTTTTTTTATTCAGCGGAGATCAAGAGCCAGCTACGGCGTCTCTTCTTCGCGCAGCAGATTCTGTGTTTCCTGCACATCGCTGAAAGTCAGCATGTAGGGTGGGTCGGCATCAATGGCGGCGATGAAATAGCTGCGTCCCGCATAAAAACTTGCGCCGGAAAGATCAACAAGGCTTTCGCCTGACTCATTGAGCCGGATCTGAAGGTCATAGGTTCCAGCTTCCAGGCTGAAAGTGTTGAAACCGTTGTTGCCGCCGAAAAATCCCGGATAGCCCAGCCGCTCGATATAAACGGTGCCGTCTGCATTAGCGAAGTCAATCGCGCCGATCCCCGGAAAGGCGTTGAACATATTAACACGGACAAAATTGGGGGGTACTGGTGTGAAATCTTCCTGCACAGGCTGGACTTCGAGCGTGTCATTCTGCGGAGAGCCGATGACCAGAAGGGTCGTAAAGCTTCCACCTGGTATGTCGATGGTAGCCGATGGCAGGATCTCTTCACCTGTGCTGTTCAACTGCACACTGACTTCGATCGATCCGGCATCGACTTCAATCCATCCCGTAAATTCGGGAAAGTAAATCTGGCTCAGGGCTTCCACGATTTCGCCATTAAAGACAATATCCACGGCAGATGTGCCGGATGACAGATGTGCCGCCCGTACCAGCGCCTTGTCGTCGGTTTCGATGGCACCGGCTGTCTCAAGTTCAGTTCCGACCAGTACGAAGCGTGGATCTTCACTGGTGTTTACTGCCGCCGCCAGATAATGCCGATTCGGCAGCAGTTCGACCTGTGTGGCATCCAGAATGATATTCTCTGATCCACCGCTTTCGATGATGTCGAGATTATAGGTATCTGATGTCAGATCCACACTCGGGACTGTGATGGGGCCTTCATCGTCCTGCGGCTGAGATGCCTGAATGACAGAGACACCGTTCATCCGCACATCTACCGACGGTGAATCCTCAATGGCATAGAACACGGTCAGGCGGCTTTCGTTGAGCGGCAGCGGGCTGAAGTCCTCTTCAACCACATAGCCTCGCATCAGGCCTTCCTTCTGTACCGCCGCCAGTGTGAGCCATTCACCACCTTCGAGGACGACGTTATCGATTACAAACTGTGGGTTGGCATTGTCTCCAGAAGGATAAACTTCAAAACGATATACGCCAGCCGAGATGGTCTGCCAATCACTGACATCGCCAAACGAGACATTCTGGATAGGCGAGAGCTGATCCAGAACATAAATATCCAGCGACAGGCTGCGCGTGCCGAAATGCGCAAACCGCCAGTGACTCATCTGATCCAGTGGTGGCTGGGTGGATGGGGTAGACTGAGCAGCACTCACGAAGGTTAACATGAACATCTGGCATAACCATGCCAAACGCAGCAATTTATGCATGAATTGGAAAACTCCGTTTAGTGGCAAAAAGGGTTTAGTCAAGGCTTCAATCTGCAAACGATGTCCAAACACAAGCAGCATTTTACACTACGATGGAGGACGGGTTGAAGATCAATTGCCAACTGGCAGCCGGTCAGCGGGGTACATGGTAGTTCGCTACCCGCAGCGGCTGGTGAGATGACTGGTACACGTTGACACACAGCGTCATACACTCTGTGCGCAGTTTCATTCAGTACATTTCATGCGATATTGAGGATAAATTTAAGCAGAGATGCCACGTGCAGCAGTCGCAGCATTGGGACAATTCCGCTTTGCTGTTGGTGTTAACTGTTGGCGGTATCCGGGTTGCCATGCGTCCATGTGAGCTGTTCGCGTACCTGCAGATCGGTATGACGGATTTTCATGGCAAGGTCGGCTGCCAGATTACGCATCAGACGGTAGCCCAATTGGGAATAGGTATCGCATAGCAGCATCAGTTTATCGCGTGGGATGGCGACCAGTCGGGTATCCGGCTGCATGCAGCGCGCCCCCGCTGATCTCAGTCCCTGATCGACCAGCGCCACTTCACCAAAGGACTGACCCCGCCTGAGGGTCGCAATGGTATAAGTTCCGGTTGTACTCTCTTTACCGACCAGCGATGGATCGACAAAAATATCGACTTCACCGTTGGCGATGATATACAGCTCATGGCCGGGCGAATTTTCCTGAAAGATGACGTCACCGGCCTGCATGGTTTTTTCACTACAGATCGAAGCAATCAATTCCAACTGGGTTGGGGTTAATTCGTCAAAAATGTCTGCTTGTTTAAGAATATTTACGACAGACATAGTGAACTCCGTGTTTAAGCAATATGATCAGCAGGGGTGAGTTTAAAGTGCAATATTCTGGAACTGTTTCTCCATTGTCATCAGTTTATCATAAATCGGGTAGCGCACAAAACATCCCGACGAAATCTGACAGATGCGTTATCCTTGCGCCATTGTCCTACGATCATTCGGAACCGAAGCCATGAATAATCCTGACCCATCGACCGCACAACCTGCATACACTATCGACGAGCTGATCAGTGTGTGTATCTCACGGCAGGTGAAGGATGGTGAGGTGCTGGCACAGGGGATCAACACGCCGCTGGTGATGGCAGGCTATATTCTGGCGAAGTGTACCCATGCACCTAATGTGCGCTTTGCCTCTGCCATCGGACAATCGCTGTGCGAGGACTGGGGGCCGCTTGGGATCGGTCGTATGGAAGAAGTGTGGCTGGAACGTGTGCTGTATCCGGCAGGATTCGCGGCGGCGGTGGCCGAACTGCTGCCACAGTATCATCCTAAGGAATTCTTTCGACCTGCCCAGATCGACATATACGGTAACACGAATAATATCGCCTTCGGGAAGGACTACCGGCGACCCCGGATGCGCTTACCAGGAAGCGGCGGCATCCCGGACGTCAGTGTCCATGCAGATGAACTCTACTTCTACGTCCCGCGTCATTCACCCGTGACATTTGTCCCACAGGTGGATTTCGTTAGTGGAATGGGTCACGCCGAACACCGCAAACAAGGACGAGGACCGGTTTATCTGATCAGTGATCTGGGCCAGTTTGACTGGTACGAAGGGCGGATGCG
>JAEZAF010000299.1 GCA_023430545.1 Chloroflexota bacterium | reverse complement strand
CCTAAAACCGGCCTTTGATGTTTGACCGCAGGCTGCGTGCCCGCTGTGCAATCGGTGAGCCGACGTTAGGCGCAGAGGTCACATTCGGACGGTAATCAGTGGTGCCCGCTGCCGGAGGTAGCTGCCCATACTGCCCCGCCGGGTCGTTCCCCGGCATAGGCGGCGGAGCCAGTGGTGTGGTCATCACTTCCTGCGCATAGCCCGGTGCCACCGAGCGCGTCACCACCCGCCGCGAGATGATGAAGTTGAACAGCATCCCGATGAAGAACGTCAGCAGGAAGAGGGCAATATTCAGGCGTGCATCCCCCTGCGTCAGCATCATCAGATACCAAAGCGAGAGGATCAGCGTCACCAGGCAGGCGATCAGCAGTGACCGGCTCACAGCAGAGCCGCTGCGTCCGCCGGACTTGACCAACTGCATCACGCCGAAGCCGACCACCATACCGAGCGCGGTCGGTAGCAAAGCCACCAGTGCATCCAGCCGTGACGGTTCATCGATCGTCTGCGCCTGTACTTCAGGGGCACTCTGTGGAAACAGAATGCTCAGAAAGATAATAATCACAATCCCGCTCAGCCAGCCAAGGATATAGCCAGCATATTCACGCCACGAGAACGCCCATGACGTGACAATCAGCAGGAAAGCCCCCATAACCAGAAACAGGGTGAAGTCACTAATGAGTACATTTCTGAAAAAGTCTGGCATCGTGATTTCCTGACGCTCGTATGTTCTGTTTACTGAGACAGGTCAGCCTGTCTCTTATCCATATTATTATACGCGAACTGACACCAGATTGACCCCTCATGACCGCCAATCTATAGGGGTTCTTACGCGGGTCTCATCTTGTATGCATCCTCCGAGCCTGCTGCCGTCGCAGCAGCCCCGGGAACACTTATCGACCGCTTGCCTGGGTAAGCTCTTGCAAGTCAACAGCATCTATTATGATAGAATATAAATACTGAGCTAAAGGGAAGTCATGTCAACGTTACCTCAATCCGAGACTCGTACCACTGCCATAATCCCGCCGACCACCCGGCTGGGACATGTTCATCTGACCGTCCGCAGCCTTGACCGTCAGATCCCGTTTTATACCGACATACTGGGCTTCAAACTCCACTGGCGTGAGGGCACAGAGGCCGCGCTCGGCACTGACAGCGAGATCCTGCTGCGCCTGAGTGAAAACCCGACTGCACGCCGCGTGCAGACATCAACTGGCATGTATCATTTCGCCGTGCTGTATCCGACCATGAAGGATCTGGCCCGCGCTGTTGGTCGGCTGTTTGCCCTGCGCTACCCCAATGCGCCGACCGACCACGGCATGTCCAAGACCACCTATCTGGACGATCCCGAAGGCAACACCATCGAGCTGTACATCCGCACGCTGGATGACGGCGTCTTTGATCTGGTCAACGGCGAGATGGTGGTACGCTATGCTGACGGGCGCATCGGTAATGGTCGTGATCCGCTGGACCTTGATGCGCTCTTCAGTCATCTGACAGAAGACGACCGGCTCGACCTGCCGCTGCCGGAAGGCACCCGAATCGGTCACATGCACCTGTATGCATCCGGCCTGCAAAGCTCGATGCAGTTCTATGCCGATGTGCTTGGCTTCGAAACTGGCCCGATCATCGAGAGCTTCCGCATGGGTGAAGTCGGGCTGGACACAGCCCAGAATCATGTCATCGCCTTCAATACGTGGAAGGGTGAAGGCATTCCACCGGCCACGGCGGATGCGCTCGGGATGCAGTACTACACCATTGTGCTGCCGGACGCCGCCGAGCTTCAGCGTGTAGTGGAGCGTGTGCAGGCCGCAGGCCTCCCCACCGAGCAGACATCAGACGGCATTCTGGTGCGCGACCCGTCGCAGCTTCGCATCATCCTCACGGACAGGATGCTTCCCCTTAAGTAGCACCTTCAGGTTCATCCCTTTAAACCAGTCCCGGGCATCGTCGGGGCTGGTTCATCTCCGCACCGTCAGCGCACATTTTGAAATCGTCCTATAATCAGAAATACCTTCCCATAGTACCTGACAGGAGCAGCCATCATGAAGGGTTTCAGACGGATCGGACGTTGGGCACTGGTGCTGATCATAATCAGTGCGCTTTCTGGCAGTCTCGCAGGCGGCCTCAACCGCTTACACGCACAGGAATACGGCGGTATTGTACTGCTGATTGCTGCGGTCGATGAGGTCAACTGCAACATGGAGATGAAACTCGAAGCAGGGATCACCAACTCGCTGGAACAGCCGATCACCTTCCGCACACGGATCACCGTCGGTGGGACGGTCTATGTAGATAACCTCATGATCGAAGACCACTACCCTGAAATCACCGCTGTGGGTGTTTTCCCGATCATTTATGACAATACGGGTGGGACCGCCACCGGCACACTGCCGATCCCATCCGGCCAGCCGATGTACGTCACCACCCAGCTTCTGAGCGACAACATCACGCCGTTATGGGAAATCAGTTACGTCATCACCGATTGCAACGGCGGTACAATGTCCGGCTTCCCGATTGCCGGTGAGGTCAATAACCTTGTCATGAACACCGGCTTCGAACGCGCCGGAACGGATGAGAAACTGCCCGCGCACTGGACCGTAAAAGGCAGTAAGACCAGGCGCATCTGTAATACACCGCTGGTCATCACCTCCTATTCTGGCGACTGCGCCTACCAGTTCAAGGCAGCTGCAGTGAAAACCAGCATTCAGCAGGTAGCTGCACTGGAGCCGATTGCCATGTCCGGGGATCGACTGGACCTGAAGACGTGGGTGAAAGCACAGGAACTGACCGCCGGGAGTCAGGTGAAGATGGTGGTCAAGTATCCGACGCTGCCAAAACAGAAAGTGATCATCGACATCCCACCCGGCAGTTATGGTTACACCCTGCTCAGCGCACCGCCGGTCATCGTGACCGAGGAACCGACCAGGGTAAAGGTCAGTGTGCAGGCCAAAGGTCAGGGCACATTCGTGATTGATAACGTGCTGGCGCAGCGCGTGCTGAACGGTTCCTACATACTGACCACCCGGGGACCGATTGAAGCCGCCGTCCTGCCGCTTCCGGGGGCCGAACCCGCAAAGATGGACATCACCCGCCCGCAGTAGTGGGCTTCGTCAGCCACGATGAAACGCCAGAGGGCGAATCTTCACCGATTCGCCCTCTAGGTGATTAAAACCGCCTGACTGCTGAACAGATCCAGACACTGAGCGATGCCATAAAGGATCTGCAGCACTGTTATGCCTCACAAAAAGTCCCCTCTCCGTTTGCGGGAAGGGGATTTAGGGGTGGGGTGTTCTCTGGGCCAGTCCCGCTAACTCACACGCTCGCCCCGCAGCAGACGCACCGCCGTTTCCGCCAGCACTGCCGCGCCGATGGGCATACAGGTTTCGTCGATGTCGAAGACCGGGCTGTGATGCGGACGGTGACTGTCGTCCAGCTTGGCACCCAGCATGAACATCGCACCGGGGGCCGCCTGCGCCATATACGAAAAGTCTTCCGCACCCATCCCCGGCACAGACCGGACCGTCATCTCGCCGCCAACCGTTTCGGTCGCCACCGTGCGGATCAGTCCCGCGACCTCCGGGTTATTGTACAGTGACGGATACCCACGGCGGATCTTCAGCGTGTAGTCTCCGCCGAAGGCCCGCGTGATGCCGAAGGCCTTTTCCAGTTCCTCGTGAAGCTGAACGCGGGTTTCCTCGTTATAGCTGCGGATCGTGCCGGTCAGCGTGACCGACGCCGGGATGATGTTGGTCGCAGAGCCGCCGTGAATCGATCCGACCGTGATGACTGCCGGTTCAGTCGGTTTGATACGACGCGAGATAATGCCCTGAATAGCGTTAATCACCTGCGCCTGTATGAAGATCGGGTCCAGCCCGGTATGCGGAGATGCGCCGTGACAGCCCACACCGATGATCGTCGCCGTGAAATCATCGACCGCCGCACACAGAAAACCTTCAGTGATGCGCACCTCGCCGGAGCGTTCTTCGCTGTCCACATGCAGCGCGATCACGGCGTCCAGCCCTTCCAGCGCCTGATCGTCGATCATCCGCGTGGCCCCGCTTTTGCCTTCCTCATCCCACATCTCTTCGCTGGGCTGAAACAGCAGTCGGACTTCGCCGCTCGGCAGATCAGGTGTCTCGGTCAGCATCTTTGCCACACCCATCAGGATCGCCGTGTGTGCGTCATGTCCGCAGGCATGCATCACACCGGGGATCTGTGACTTATACGGCACGTCGTTCGCCTCATCGATCGGCAGCGCATCCATATCGGCGCGGATACCGATCACCGGGCCGTTGCCGTCTCCGATACGGGCGACCACACCGGTAATACCGACTCCGGGTGTGACTTCGATCCCCATCTCGCGCAGGTGATCGACCACATAGCTGGCGGTGCGCGTCTCGCGGAATCCGAGTTCCGGGTACTGGTGAATCTGCCGACGCCACTGCACCAACTGGGATTCGAGCGCACGGGCCTTATCTAAGTATTCCATCGTTGTTTCTCTCTTAAGCTGTCTCAGTTCGGTATCTCTGAGTATAGCGAATGCACTGGTGATGTCATACATCCACACCTATCACAGCTTGAGAGAAGCCCCGCCCGAAATCCTCTATCGTTGGGTAATCGGTACGTCAGCGTCAGGTCCCGGACACAGACTTTGCCTTATAATAGAGACTGACCCATCTGAAACCGATTCAACTGCTGTTCCAAATCCTAACACTAACAGAGTGAAACGAAGATCTGACAATGCCACCGCGCCACAATCCACGCCCATATAATCCGCATCATCCGCACGGGCCGCAGCCCGACGCGCAGCATCGCACCCCCGCCCCGACGCTTGTCGGACAGTCCACCGTGCCATCGCCGCCTGTCCGCCTGACACGTTCGCAGGGGACACGTCCGCAGGGGATACGTCCGCAGGGGATACGTCCGCAGAACCGGCCAGCACCCTCCAGACGCCGGAGCGCACAGCCGATGCAGAACGCCCCGCAGACTCTGCCCCCGCGCACAGCTCCGAAGCCCAACCGCCGCGCATGGTGGCTGATTCCGCTCGTCGGGCTGGTAGGCTTCTTCAGCGTTACACTGGTCGCGTTGCTGATCGCCGTCACTGCCCTGTACAGCGGTGGGATTCTGCCGAATGTGAGGGCCGCCGGGATCGCCGTTGGCGGGATGTCGGCCGACGAGGCCGCCGACGCCCTCGCCTCCAAATGGACGACGCTCACGCTGACAGACCGGACCACCGGCGAGGTCTGGACGATTGACTCACAGCGCGTCGGCATCGCACTGGACGCCAACGCGACCGCCAGCCGTGCTTATGAAAAAGGCCGCACCGATGGCAGCGCCCTGATCGCCCTGCGCGGTGTGGATGTCCCGCCCGTGCTGGTGATCGACCCGGAAGCCGCCCGCGCTGGTTTCGAGGAACTGCGCACCGATCTCGACAAGCCGGCACAGGACGCTGGAATCGAAGTCATCGCCGGGGAAGTACGCGAGAAACCATCACAGTCTGGCCGTGTGCTGGACATCGACGCGACGCTGGCACAGTTGCAGACCAATGGCCGCGATCTGCTGGCGGATGGCCGTTTCGAGATCGTCCGCGTGACCACCCAGCCGCACGTGACCGACGCCGCCCCGCTGGTCGAGGCTGCACGCCAGCTTCTGTCGCGTCCGCTGAATATCCGCGTGTTTGATCCGGTCACGGGCGACATCATCACATGGGATGCCGCGCCGGAGACATGGGCGACGTGGCTGACGATGAACGCCGACCCGGACTCGCCGACCGGACTGGCGCTGTCGGTCAGTCATGGGCCGGTACGGGATTATCTGGATGCGAACGCCACTGTGTTAGACTCCACACGCTATCTGGACGACGAAAAAGCCGTGGCCGAGATCGAGAAGGCCATCCAGCGCGGGGACCTGCAGGCCACCGTGCGCGTCTATCACCATGACCGCCAGCACACGGTACAGGCAGGCGAGACGATCATCAGCATTGCATGGGATTACGGCGTGCCGTACCCGTGGATTCAGGATGCCAACCCGGGCGTGGATGCGCTCTCCATCGGCCAGACGCTGACCATCCCTTCGCAGGATAACTTCTTCCAGTTCGATCCCGTGCCGGATAAACGCATCGTCGTCAGTATCAGCCAGCAGAAGACGTGGGTATACGAAAACGGCGCGCTCAAATGGGAATGGGGGTCCAGCACCGGCATCAACAGCAGCCCGACGTGGCCGGGGATTTACCAGATCATCTCGCATGAGCCGAACGCCTACGCCGCGAACTGGGATCTGTGGATGCCGAATTTCATGGGCGTCTACCAGCCAATCCCCGGACAGAACTTCACCAACGGCTTCCACGGCTTCCCGACACGCGGGGGCGGTCAGCTTCTGTGGGAAAACAGCATCGGCACCAAAGTGACCTACGGCTGTATTCTGCTGAACAACACCAACATCCAGACGCTGTACAACTGGGCCGAAAACGGCGTCGTGGTCGAAATTCAGGCGTAGAGACCGCGTTGTCAGTCTGTTGCAGCAGCGGCAGCAGCACAAAATTTTTTATGCTGCTGCAACGATTTTTCCCCTCAAAGTTGAAAATATGCTGCTGCACTTTGCGAGTTTGCGGCACGATTCTGCCGCAAAGTGTCGCAAGGCGCTGCAAGATGCAGCAACGTGCCGCAAGCGGACGCTGGGAGTCGCAACGTGCGGCGACGCGATATTAAGGTGCAGGAACCTCATAGTATAGCACGAATGTTCGAGTTACGCGGTTCGAATTTTCAAACGAAGTGGACCGAGTTTTACACGTATCCCCACCGGCAGAAACACCTTGGCTTAATGCCTATGCGCAACGGCGCGTCAAGATAAGCAAGATAAGCAAGTCGAATGTTGAAGCAGGTGCAAATTGGGCGACGGATGCCCCCTATCCCCGGCCCTATCCCGGCATTGCAAGCAATGCTACCCAGTCATCTCCGCGCCGAAACTCCGTTTCGTCTGCTCCGTTCCGAGGGAAAGGGAGAACGACAGGTTGCAGGCTGCTATAGATCAATTCCCTTCCCCCACTCGTTGCCGCCGGGAAGAGCATCAACCCACTCCACACGCCCAAGTCCTTCCCTCGGAGCGAGCTTGCGAGCGAGTGGGGGAAGGATTTAGGATGGGGGGAAGCCGCCGCCCGATTTATATCTGCTTCAATGTATAAAATTCCTTATTTAACACGCATGAGACGACCAGCGGGGCGTCCATGTGATCTGCACCTCCCCCGCAACCGACCACTTTTCACAACATTAATCGTCGCGGACGGCTTTTCCGCTAGAATGGACTCATATCTCGCACACGATCAGGAGTCTGCAATGCAGGGTGGACGCGGAACCGTTTTTGTCTTTGTCATGGTGATCATCGTCATCATCGCAGGCAGTGCGCTGCTGCTGCTGACACAGCCCACGCCGGTGCAGATCACCATCATCCCGCCGCAGTCCACCGGCACGCCCGCCCCGCTGAATATCTACGTGACCGGCGCAGTTCAGAAGTCAGGCGAGGTGATTACCCTGCCCGCCGGAAGCCTCGCGCAGGATGCCATCGAAGCCGCTGGCGGCGCATCCGATACCGCTGACCTGACGCGGGTTAATCTGGCGCGGCGTCTGTTCGATGGCGATCAGGTACATGTGCCGGAGATCAGCGATGAGCCGCTTGCAGACAGTGACCTTGATCCTGACACCGAAACCGGCACCCTGACCGACAGCGGCGTCCCCAACAGCGAAGGCATCATCAACGGGATCGTCTACCTCAACCGCGCCAGCGCCGAAGAATTGCAGCAGCTTCCCGGCATCGGACCGGCAATGGCAGCGCGGATTCTGGCCTATCGCACCGAAAACGGACGCATCACCAGCTTCGAGGATCTCGACGAGATTCAGGGCGTCGGTCAGGGCATGATCAGCGACTTACAGGGGCTGGTCGCCTTCGATTAAATGGTCAACCTATCGCAGGGGATGGCCTGTGTGCCAGCCCGCGCCTGCGCATCTGACCCTCTCGCCGGATCGGGGATGGAGAAACACCGTTTTTCAGTCGTGAAGTTTTTCATCATTGCTCGGAGGGAAATCATAACTCATCGTACTCATGGTCAGCACGCCAATCAATTGTTCCAGATGGCTCTGCTGTTCAAGCTCGAATTGATACTGACCATGTAATACACTCGTTTCTGTACCGCGTGCATCATAGTTGTTGCAGTCGATCAACTCGGCCTGATGGATCGCTTCATAAAGTCTTATATCGAATGCAGATACGCTGTAAATATAAGCGCGGAAAGATCCCGTGAAATCACTGACCTTGCGATGCGGGTTCATCTCTCTCAAACAGAAATCACCGGTTAGCATCTGCATCTGCTCATTGGTGACATTAATCCCCACAATCAGCACATTGTGACGATAGGCGTGGTGTATCCATTCGAGGTCCACTGCTTCCAGCATCGACACATGCACCAGAATGATCTGAAAAGGCTGTTCATCATTCAGAGTCAGGAAATCTTCCCATGTATGGATTGCCACAGCACCGATCGTTTCTGCCACATTCTCTGCTGTGACAACCTCATTTCCCGCATCGGTGTCCGCCTCAATCAGATATGCAATTCGATAATCGAAAATGCTGCGGCTCTCAAAATCGGCGTGCGCTGTCGCCACCATATCCAGATCCGCCTGTAGCATTTCTGGTGACTGTTCTACTGGCCGACCTTCGGGGAATTCTGGTGTTTTTTGAGGAGTAGCAGTCGCCTGTAATGGCAAAGCGCTTGCCTGAGCGATGGTCAATGCCTGAGTGTTGAGCCAGAGTGTCGAGAGAAATGCAAAAACCAAAAGGGTGATGTAAAACGAGAGTGGAATTTTACGCAGCATCGATGCCTTCCTAATGTGAAAGCTGGAACCGTAATTAAGCGTTGTAAATAGCATGCTGGATTGTATGCGGAGTGGAACCTGTCAACAATGGCTGGTGACGATGGGGATAATCGGAGATGAAACAGAGGCAGCAGCACAAATCCCAACGTTATAAAACTCTAACCGCACGATGCGAACATCTGTGCTATGCTGTAGCATGCCTGCACTGAATCTGCTCTTTAACATCACGCTGCTGCATCACATTGCAGCAATTTGCTGCTGCAATTGGCAGCAAACTGCCTGTTTTCCGCCGTAAAATTTGTTGCCGCACAAAATTTTTGTGCGGCAGCAGCAGCAGCAACAAACTGCTAAATGCGGAGAAAAACGGGCGACCACATCGGGTCGCCCCTACATCGGAATCGATCTTTGGTACGTTGTAGGGGAGCACCGTCACCACCGGACA
>JAEZAF010000237.1 GCA_023430545.1 Chloroflexota bacterium | reverse complement strand
AAAAGATGTGTAATCCAGCCATTCACAAGCATCTCTTGTCGTTTATATCGTTATCGCAAAGTAAAATCAGCAGCGTTGTCTCTGCTGATTTTTTATTCAGTAAGGTCGCGTAAGGTATAACCAGAATGACACAGTCAGATGCCGTCGATGTCACCAGAACTCGTGAAGATCAACTGCTTGAACGTCTGGGTAAAGCAGATTGGCTAATCGCGCTTCCTGAAGAACTTCCTGATTTGATCATCACGACACAATGGCGACACGATTTGCAGGCACATGCAGGAAGACAATTTGTGCGATGGGTGATGGATGGGATCGACCGCGTACTCACACATGATTATGATCCCGCCTGGGATCATTCCGGCAGTTTGCGAGAGATAAAAGCAGATCCTCGAATGCTGTTGATAAGCCACGAGCTGTTGTCTGATTGGGCTAATAATGAATTCACCGGATATAGTGAAGCGACCTATGACTCAGGCTATGGGTTACATTGGACAACCTACGAGGCAGACATCCGCGATCATATTGAGAGGCAGGTCAACAGCTATTTCACTGCTCACTGTTTGAATATCTGGCGGCTTGAGGATGAATCTGAGGTGTTTGTGGACGAACGCTGGGATATGAGCGATATTCCCATCATCACGTTGACCCTCTCCTTTGCATTGTTAGAGGACATTTTGCAGTTATCTACAAAGGATACGTGGCAATGGTTTGAAGCCGACATCCGTGTAGAAAATGAAGCAAGGCGTAAAAAAGCTGAACAGCATCAATACATGCTGGAACAGACGCAGCAGTTCTGGGAAGGTCATTTCCCCGACCTGATAGGGCTGCGTATTGAGATGCCCCTGTTTCGTGAGATAGGTTTAGAGAAGCGGATCAGTGAGGTATTGGCTGATGCTGATCCCGATATGGTTCGGATGCTGGCAGAAAGAGCCTACTTCCCCGGTAACTACTCCAATACCGTGAATGCATGGATTCAGGATATTGTGCGTCGCGCGAATCTGTAAACTGGATTGCCGTAGCGTATGACGTGCCTCTCTGTGGCTGTTTTGAATGAGCCGCTTCAAATCACCGCTTCGATAGTATGGCTTATTCGGGGCTATCGTAGTCAGGAGCTAACGGCTGAAATCGTACTGTTTCAGCCTGTCAGAATTGGCTACTTGCCCGTTAGCCCGTGGGTCGCTACGCCAATCCCAGCCAGCGTGCTGCTTCCTGTGAAATCTCGGCATAGAGCTGGCGCAATTCCTGCTCTACGCTGCCGGGAGGTCGCCCTAGTTGCCGCAGAGCAATAGGATCTGTGTTAAGAGACGGCATCTGGCGCACCAGATTTACGTCCCGCGCATCCCAAAATCCAGCGATCTGTACCGACGGGTTGGCATGCTCGGCTTCGGGATCATCACTTGGGAGAGCCAGATCGTAGCCCCGCAACGCCTGTATTACGGCATTACGACTGCGCCCACGCACGTGAAACAGGATGAAAGGATCGGCATCGAGTTGTTCCGCAATAAGGTAATAGACTGCCGCAGCATGTTTGCAGGGGTTACCCCAATCGGGGCAGGAGCAAATGAAAGCAATATCTTTTTTGGTTTTTGGAAACAGGGATAATCCTGTGTGTTGGAACACGGCTTCAATGTCACCGGGCATTTCCCCTGCCAGCAACTTTGCCGCGTAAATTGCCTGCTCAGAAAGGGTGTGGAAAGCCTGCTGCCACTGTTGATCATCGAGTGTGCGCAGTTCAATAGCGGTGCGATATTGCCTTCCATAGCTGCCGCGCACATCGGCATAAACCATGCCATGCGAGATTTCCAGCGACAACACAGAGCCATTGCGTGCGTAGCGTTTACCGCGATCCAGTCGACTGCCCATGTCCAGACGTTCCATCACTTCTACCCACTGCAGCCCCCACCATTCGCGCCCAATATCACCGCGCTTGCTTTCTGCATATACCGGGCCATGAATGATGATCGCATCGCTGGGGGTTCTGTAATCCCCTAAAGTCGTACTATCTTCACCGTAATCATCATAATCATCGTAATACCAGCCCATACTCAACCCTCCAATGTCTCATGTCGCAAGGCAACGAGATCGCGCAGTTCGTCGTTATTAAGCTCAGAAATCCAGCTTTCACCTGTGCCGATGACGGAGTCAGCAATTGTCCGCTTCTTTTCGATCATCTCGTCAATGCGTTCTTCGAGCGTTCCCAGACAGATGAACTTGTGTACCTGCACGTCCTTCGTTTGTCCGATGCGGAATGCACGGTCAGTTGCCTGATTTTCTACAGCAGGATTGTACCAGCGGTCGAAGTGGAAAACGTGATTTGCCGCTGTCAGCGTTAATCCGGTGCCGCCCGCTTTGAGCGACAGGATAAACACAGGCGGTCCCTGGGGTGATTGGAAGCGTCTGACCATCTCATCGCGTTGTTTCGACGGTGTGCCACCATGTAAGAACAGCACTTCATCGACCAGGTAATCACGCAAATGCACTTGCAGCATCTCTCCCATCTCAGCATATTGCGTGAAGATCAGCAAGCTTTCCCCGTTTTCGCGAATTTCGTCAATCATCTCGGTGAGGCGGTCGAGCTTACCACTCCGTTCTGATAAGCGTGTGGAGATGCCTTCTTTCAGAAAGTGAGCCGGATGGTTACAGATCTGCTTGAGCTGTGTCAGCATCCGCAGGATATTGCCACGTCGTACCAGATCTTCTTCAGCCGATTCAACCGCTTCCATTGCTTCGCGCACAGCGGCTTCATAGAGCGTGACCTGCTCAGGTGTCATGGTGCAGTAGATTTTGTTCTCAAACTTGTCTGGCAAATCCTGAATAATTGACGTATCGGTTTTGACCCGCCGCAGGATGAACGGTGCAGTGAGTTTCTTCAGCGATGCGGCGGCGGCTTTATCGCCATAACGCTCAATGGGAGTAGCGAAGTTTGATTTGAATGCCTTTTGTGAACCCAGATAGCCGGGGTTGATGAACTGGAAAATCGACCACAGTTCTGTCAGGCGGTTCTCGACCGGTGTCCCTGTCAGGGTGACCTTGAAGGCTGCGGGGATGCTGCGAGCGGCCTGTGCCTGTTTGGTGGATGGGTTCTTGATATTCTGAGCCTCATCCAGCACCATATCTGACCATTCAATCTGCTGGAAGATTTCAAGATCGCGCCGCATCAGCGCGTAACTTGTCAACACGACGTCAACGGACCGTGCTGCATTGACAAATGCTTCCCCTTCCAAGCGAGATGCGCCATGATGTGTCAATACCTTGAGGGTCGGGGCGAATTTGCGCAACTCATGCCGCCAGTTTCCGACAACAGAGGTAGGGCAGATCAGCAGTGCCGGGTTCTTTACATCAAGCTGTTCACGCTCATGCAGCCACATTGTGATGGTCTGGAGTGTCTTACCCAGTCCCATATCATCGGCCAGACATGCACCGAGGCCCATTTGACGCATCTGTACCAGCCAGCCGAATCCACGAAGCTGATAAGGGCGCAGGGTTCCCTGCAAGTCTTCGGGCGGCGTTAGTGGTGGGGTCTCTTTGGGGTTATACATCCTGTCAAAAACATCTTGCAGCCAGCCTTCTATTTGTGTGTTCTCGACCACAATCCCGTCGATGTCTGTCTCGGCGGCACTCACCTTAAGCGCCTCTTCCAACGTCATGTCGCCGTCCTGTGTCTGCTCGAAAAACTTCATCGCAGCGTTGATCTGATCGGGGTCGAGAGCAACCCACTCGCCCTTATAGCGCACCAGGGGCTGTTTCAACTCGACAAGCGCCTCGAATTCGTCCCGGCTGATCGCTTCTCCACCAAGGGACAACTGCCACTCGTAGCGCAGGATCGAATCACGGGTCAGGATGCCAGTTGGTTCGTTGGTCTGGCCCTTGATTCTGGCTCGTGCCTGAATGCGTGCGCGCCGCCCCCACCAGTTTGGCACCAGCACGGTGAAGCCGCTGGTTTCCAGCAGGGGCAGGGCCTCTGTAAGAAACCGAAAGGCCTCCTCACGCGATAGTGTGACCCCCACAGGCTTTGCCTGACGCAAGCTGCGTTCAATCGGCTCGAACATCCGTGATGCAAGGCCCAGACCTGCCAGCAGCTTTTCCTGCGGACGATCAAAGCGATATTCCAGATAATTCAGATGACCTGATTGCGCAGGCCAGACCTGGTGGGCTTCTACCAGTAGACTTGGATCGTCGTTCGCTTGCAGCATGTAATCCACTTCCCACTCGTCGCTGTCTGATGTGGGTTCCCGCAGTCGAAAGCAAATCCTGAAGTTGCTGCCCGTACCGCCACCAGCACTGCCGCCGAACGCCTGCCATGTTTTCCATGCATCGTAGAGTCGTTGGTTGTTGGCTGGAGTATCTTTGATGACCATTTCATATCCGGTCAGAGCTTGTAACCATCGGTTTTTCGGCGTTGTGCGCTGGGCGTAATGTTCGATAATGAAGCAATGAACCACTTCTGAAAGAAAGTGATTAATCAGTGACATCGGCTTCGGTGGTTTCTTGATGTCTTCAGCTATTGCACGGCAAAGTGGCGGCATGTTTTGCACGACTTGCTGGATGAGGTCCGGGTCCGGTCTTGGCTCCCAATAAGCGCGGTATTGCTTGCCCTCTCGCGCCAGCGCCGGGATGTAACGCCCCTCAACCAGACAGTTTAGTGTTAACAGTGCAACCTGCTGCCAGAAACGCAGATCATCGCCCAGACGCATCCCACGTTCTCCCTTATCGGGAAGCTGTACGAGAAGATCAAGTGCGTCCAGTGTATCCAGAAGTGCAGTATCTACTCGCCAGAGCAGCAGTTCGGTATCATCATCCAGTGGGGCTGCACCACTCGCCTGTGCCTGAGGTGAGGGCTGAACCTTTTTCCCTTTGCCGGGCAACCATATGGTGATTACATCAGGAATCGGGTGTGCTTCAGTTGTCCACTGTTCCGCATAGCCAAGAAGTGTTTCATGATGAACCGCAAACGGGTGGGGCATACTAATCCCTCGTCGCCCTTTGAGATATTGTGGTTCAACTGCTGCATCTTCAGCCCAGACTGCAAACTGTTCAATGTCGGGTATCCATGTGCCGTGCAGGATATGCATATAGTGTGTGCTCCGTGTAGCGATGAACCCTATTTTATGTTATTGCATTGAGGGGTTCAAAAATTAGGCTGTGAGGAGTGTTATGGGGTAGGGCTGTCGCACGCTCGATTTGTTTCGCTTGCAGGCAGCAGGTATAAAATTGTACTGGCGTTAAGGTTTCGAGGTTTAGACGGTGGATACGATAGGATTTCTCATTTCACGGAATTTATCGTGACGAATTCGCTGAAACTGAGAAGTTCATCGTTACCGATTGCTCAGGATTTCGCTCAAGATACTGTTCAATCGTCTCGTGCTGTTTCATCGGCACCTGCGGCTTAGTCACTGTAAAGTCTGCTCCATAGAGCTGGGTGATTTTCCTGCGGATTTTCGCCCAGCTTCGATGGGGTAGTATGGCACACAAATCAAGCTGTGTTGCACCTTCGTCCAGCATGTTTTTCAGCATTTCGATTTCCTCCTCGACCCAACGTGGGCCAGACTTTCGCGGTTGTTTCCACCCTGTGCGTTCCATACGTTCTATGTAATCCGCATACGCTTCGTCTTCACGTATCGGCTTGGGGGATAATTGAAACGAGCGCTTTCCGATAATCTCGTAGGCCTTGATTCTAATGGCGCGCCAATTGCGGTTTGGCAGTGCCGCCAAGATCTCTTCCTGTGCTGCTTTCTGCTCAATCAGCTTCTGCAACGTTTCGACTTCCTCGGGTAGCCACAGAGTCCACGTAGTCGCCGACCAGGGCAAGAGACATTACGTATCGTGGAAGATCAATCTGCTGCATGTCAGTTGACAGTCAGCTTATCAAAGTCCGGTCGTTAGACCCGTGTAATATTGGCAAATCGCCCGTTAATCTTACCGCAATCACCTCGGCTACTCTGGGCGGGATGAGTTAACCGTATAAGCCTTCAGTTCTTGCAAAAGTTCCTCAACAACAGTCTCTAAATCGAGGTCTTTGCCAGATGCCATCGCTGCCTCAATCTCGTCATCGCTGAACGGGATTTGAGCGCGATTCTCTCTGAACCATCGGTGTACATCATCAACGCTATCGGCGGTAGTCGCAGGATGATACTTCGTCAGACCCATGAGTTTTAATCCCATTTCAGGATCTTTTCTCAGCACTTTCCACCGACCACAGCCGTCAACTACGATGAGTATGATGGCCAGGGCGGTGGTTTTTTTAGCAGCAATCAGCGCTTCCAGCAAATAAGGCGCTGCTTCGTCAATGTTTCCACCTGCCGTTAGGTAGAATTCCGCCATATTATTGGCAGCAATCGCAATCCCATACACATTACCCTGCTCGCGCGCCAGCGCCAGCGCCGATTCCGTGTAGGGCATCCCCGCTGCAAGGTCTTCCCGGATGGCGGCACCCAACCCCAGGTTGCCCAGGACAATCTGCTGACCATCTCCATGTCCGATACGGCGCGCCAGTTCCAGCGCTTCCTGCAAATGCGTTTCACCTTCAGGGACTCGATTAATATCACTGAAAAGCGCAGTCGCCATTCGGTTGAGGGCATAGATTTGCAGGACATCATCGCCAATCGCCTGGCACAGTGCAATACATTCACGCGCAAAAGCTTCCGACTCTGCATGATTCCCTGTGCGAAAGTTCACATTCGCCAGTCCATACAGAACACGGGCAAGTAATTTCTGATTTGACCCCGCCCGTGCCAATGGCAGAGCTTCACCGAGATACGTTTGGGCGGTGGTATAGCCGCCATAGGTGGTTTCCGTTAGTCCGAGTTGATACAGCGTATTCACAGTATTTTCGGTGCTGTGGCTGGCGCGAGCCAAGGTTAACGCTTCCGTCAGGCTGGCGCGGGCAGGCTCGATATCCCCCAGCCAGTTATGGGCATCCCCCAGACCTAAAAGCAGGGGTAGTTTCACCTCTGGCGCTGTCTCTGGCAGCAGATCCAGTGCCCGCCGGAAGAAAACGACGGCTTCCCGATAGGCTCCACGTTGGGATGCCGCCGTACCCGCCCGCTGCAAAAATGCCGCCGCCTGATCCGTCTCCCCGACTTTTTCATAATGTTCAGCGATCAACGGCAGATAATCGTCAGGACGTTCCAGTCCTGCCAGCCAGTCTGCCGCTCCCTTGTGATAGACCTGCCGCTGGCGTTCCAGCAGGCGGTCATACAGCAGATCGCGCAGCATGGCACTGGCAAAGATATATTCGGTGCTGTCGGCAAATGCCGATGTTTCGCGGCGGTAAATGAATTCACGCTCGGTCAGTTTTGCGAGAATCGCTGGCAGATCACTCAAATGGGTGTCGTCGGCGCGGTCAATCGCCTGCAAGGCGGCATCGTAAAAAATCCTCCCAATCACACTGGCACGCTGGAGCGTGGTTTTTTCCGGGTACAGCAGGGTATCAAAACGCGCTTCCATCAGACCAGCCAGCGTGGAGGGGACGTGGAGATTGTCCAGACGGCTGGTTTCAATCCGCCAGACCTCATCACTTTCCTTCAAGATCACGCGGTCATCGAGCAGCATCTTGACCAGTTCTTCCAGATACAGGGGATTGCCTTCTGCCCGTTCGACCAGTTTATCGCGCAGGTCTTTCGGCACGTCCGGCACTTTTTGCAGGATGTCCAGCAGCAGATCACGGCTGTCGCGTTTGTCCAGTGGCTTCAGATCGAGCCGGGTATGAAAGCGCTGACCGCTGCCCCACGTCGGGCGGCGTTCATAGAGTGAGGCGCGGGCGGTTCCCAGCACCAGCAGATGTCGGGCATCATCGGTGATAAACAGATCGTTCAGCAGAGCCAGTGAAGCATCATCCGCATGGTGAATATCTTCCAGTTCGATCACGACAGGACCTTGCCGGGTCAGCGTGTTGATGAACTGGATCAACGCATGTCGGGCCCGGCGGCTGGTTTCCTGAACATCGCTCAGGATATTCCTGATCCACACACTGCCGGAGACATCCACCCCGCACAGATAGGCGATAAAATGCGCCGTTTCGTCATTTTTACCCACCAATCCCGCGATACCCGCTTCGAATTTACTCAGCGCGGCGGCAGGGGACTCATCGTCCTGTACCTCGAAGCGAAATGACAGCACATCGCGGATCAGGGCATAAGGGCGCTGCGTCATCGCCGGAGTCGCCCGCCCGCTGAAGATGAAATACTGTTCTGGTCGCAGCTCGCCCCATTTATCGAATTCGTAGAGCAACCGTGATTTGCCGACTCCGGCATCGCCTACCAGTGTCACCACCTGAGTCTCGCCGTCTTCCGCAGCGATCAGGAACGCTTTCTGCAACTGTTTGAATTCGGCATCGCGTCCGATCAGTTGGGTTTCGATCCCTTCAACGCCGTGCAGCATCACACGGAAGGCACGCGGCTTGGCGCGATCCACCTGATAGGTCATGACCTTCTCAATGCGTCCGCGCATTTTGAGAGGTTCACCCGGTTGCATGTCGAACACACCCAGCACTTGCCGGAAAATCTCATGGCTGATCAGGATCAGCCCTTCGGCATTCTGCATCAGGCGGTTGGTCAGGCTGATGGTCACACCGGTGACGGAGGACGGGTTGGTTTTGCCGCCCGGTGTCAGCAGCGCCAGCCCGCGATGAATGCCGATGTTGAGGGGCAGCGGTTCGTCAGCTTCCAGCGGCACCGCGCTGAGTTCCCGCAGGATGCCTTGCAGCTTCAAAGCAGCGCGAATCGCCTGCTCGCTGTCATCTTCACGGGCGGAAGCACTGCCCCACAGCGCCAGCATCTCGTGATCGGTACGCATGAAAATTACACCGCTATGTTCGTTTAGCACCTGAGACGCCTCCGTCCAGAATGCCGTGAGCGCACGCTGCGCCGCTTCCGCATTCATGACTTCTGCCACCAGTTCACTGTAGGCGGTCACGCTGACATTCAGCGCCACCACGGTTTTATTCTGGGCAGACGGTGTCGGCTGCCGGTCCGTAACGGTATCTTTACCCAGCCGCCGCATCACACTCGTCCCTGCTGCTGCCCGCAGACGGGTGGGGCTGGCGGCCACGGTTCCGCCGAGCGCGGCGGTGATCGCGGTACTCATCTCCGTCGCATTGCGGAAGCGCTTTTCGCGTTCTTTCGCCATTGCCCGCTGAATGACCTCTTCCATTTCGACAGGCAGATTTGGCTGCTTTGCCCGGATTGAAGGAACCGGCTCAGTCATATGCATCATCAGCACCTGTAACGGAGAGTCCGCCTGATAGGGTAGCTCGTCCGTGAGCATTTCAAACAACATCACGCCCAGTGCATAAATATCGGTATGAAAATCGACATCATCGCTGCCCTGTGCCTGCTCCGGCGACATATAATCCGGTGTGCCGATGATCATACCGGTTCCGGTGATGCGTTTTTTGCCATCCCCGGCGGACAGGCGGGCAATCCCGAAATCGGTGACAAATGCATTGCCTTCCCGGTCGATCAGGATATTACTCGGTTTCACATCGCGGTGCGTGATCCCCTGACGGTGCGCGTAATCCAGTGCCGAGCACACCTGCCACATCAGGTAAGCGACCTCGTCATGCGGCAGCAGCCCCTGAGAGATCACATCCTTCAGCGTGCCGCCATCCAGATACCGCATTACGATATAGGGCGGCTCATGTGATCCGTCGAAATCATATACCGGCAGGATGTGAGGATGTTCCAGCTGGGCAATTAAACGCGCCTCTCGCTGAAAGCGCTGGACGGCATCGCTGTCTCCGGCAATGCCTTTGAGGATAACTTTGATCGCCACATCACGTTCAACGCTGGTCTGGCGTGCCCGATAAACGGTTGCCATCCCGCCTCTACCTGCTTCTGCGATGATCTGGTACGGTCCTAGATAGTCGTCAATGAACATGGGGTATCTTCAAAAAGATGAAATATACAAACCAGAAGCAATTATATGAGAAGTGGAAGTGCGATGCGACTCTTGCATCCTTGTTCTGTCCGCCAATCACCCACTTTTCTGCGCGGTAAACTTCCCTTGTGTCTCGCAAAAAATATATGGCTGGTCCAGCGAGCCGCTTGATGAACTTGAAGGCAGCGCGCAAGTTCCTTCAACTCAAAGGCATCGTTATGATTGCCCGCGACAATGCCTGTCGTTGCCGGGATGAACCCGTTAGCGTCCGTGATGGGTCGGACGTTGGAGGTCTTGGCTTTCCTCCGTCCCTGATACGCCACTGCCTCACCGCCTTTCTTGGCTGGCGTGTGGCTGCCATCGAGATTGAGGTGATGCATGTCGATCTGTTCACGGATGCTCAAGCTGCGCTGCTGTAACACGCGTTCTTGGCTGCCATCCCGACTCCATTTGCGATAGTGATGATAGATGGCATGATCGCTGATTTCTTTTTTGTCCCGTCGTCATCGGCGTTGTCGATGGGCAAGCGTTCCCACTGGCAGCCCGTATGCAGTCGGTACAGGATGTAGTTGAAAACCTTGTATAGCGGGATGCTGCATTCGTACCCTCGTTTGGCAACACGCAACGCTGGACGGATGTACTGCTCGACCTGTTCTTGCGTTACACTCGTTAGGATAGTGCTCATGGTGGTTCACCTTTGGTCGGATTTTCCTTCCATGATGCACTATCTCTTTCACATCTCAAAAGTTTCAATCAGTTCTAAATGAACTTGGTCGTCCCATCTTCCCGTTCTCCTCGTGATGATCCATTGTACAATCCATTCACTCGGAGCCACTGTTACTCTATTTTATCGGGGCAACACCAGATCGGTTAAGCTTCTACAGGCGCGTACTCAATCTCGATCAGGGCCTTTTCAATCAGATCCCACGATGCGGGTGCGTTCCATTCAACTGTGACGAGCTGGGCAGGCTTATTGATGTCCACATTGACCACGCCTGCCAGTTGTTCGATTTCACTACGAACGGTGCTGACGCACCCATTGCAGGTCATATTCGGAACTTTGAACGTCTTACTATCCATCATATTCTCCTGTTAAATTCTGAATAACACTGATTTCATTTTATCCAGTTGATTATTCGTCGGTATACGCCATTTGGCGCGTCTTTACTGGATGCGAAAGCGGTATGATAGCGAAAGGCGAAAAGATTGAGAGCGTGATCATGAAAGTGTTACTCGTAGAAGACCATAAAATGGTACGGCAGGGGACGCGTCTGTATCTGGAAAGTATGGGAGTCGAAGTTATTGGCGAGGCAACGAATGGGCGCGAGGCGATTGAACTGACAGGGAGCCTGCAACCCGATGTTGTTGTGATGGATATTCATTTGCCGGAGCTAACGGGTGTAGAAGCAACACGACGTATTCGACATGACTATCCTGAGATCCGTATTCTGGTTCTGACGGCCTACAACGAACCTGCTTATGTTCACGCTCTACTGGATGCTGGTGCAGATGGATTTATCCTCAAGACAGCGGAATTATCCGAATTATTTAAAGCGCTGAGAGAAGTTGCGATTGGGCGTAAAGCATTTGACGCGGATACTCTGGCACGAGCCGAAAAGCATATCACTGGGATGACGGCGCAAATCGAGGGGCTGACAGACCGCGAACTTGAGGTGTTGGCTTATGCCGGATCGGGCAAAACCAACAAGGAAATTGGGAAACTGCTGTTTATCTCAGATCGTACCGTTCAGGGGCATCTCAAAAACATTTATCAGAAGTTCGGTGTCACTACTCGGACCGAAGCGGTTGCGATTGGGTTGCAGCATGGGTTTATCACGCTGGAAGGATCGGATCCGACATGAATCACAGCAGTCTGTTTGAGATTTGCTGCGTTGGGCTAGCCCTGTTTCTGGCAAGTAATCTCTGGTTTTTTGTTCGCGTGCTGCGACCCATCCAGCGGCTCTCGCTTCAGGCCTCGCAGCTCAGTCAGGGCAAGTTAGATTCCCTTGATCGTCAATATGGAGGGATTCCTGAAATCCAGGCGCTGCACCGTGCGATGTCTGGCATGGTCGGGCATGTTCGACGTGCTCAGGAACAGAGTCGGGTGTATGCCGAGCAGTTAGCGGATGGACAGGAAAATGAGCGGAAACGCATTGCCCGTGAACTTCATGATGATACGGTGCAATCGATGATAGCAGTGACACAGGCCATTGATATGGCAAAAAACTGGGTCAAAACCGACCCGGATCGTGCAATTCAAATGCTCCAGTCAGCTCGCGGGCAGGCGGTGGAAGTTGTCACTGGCTTACGCAACCTCATCGGTGACTTACGTCCTCCTGCGCTGGAAGAGTTAGGCTTGATCCCTGCTCTGAAAATGCAGCTTGACGCTGTCCAGCAGGCAGAGGTGAGGCTGAATATCATCGGTGAAACACGGCGTCTGGCAGAAGCTCAGGAGTTAACCCTGTTTCGCGTGGTACAGGAGGCGCTTCGCAATATCACACGCCACAGCCAGGCAAAACACATTCAGATCGAGGTGAATTATCAACCGGATAGTATTTCTCTTCAGGTAAAGGATGATGGGTGTGGTTTTCGTTTGCCGCCTCATCTGGGTGATCTGGCATTTCAGCATCATTACGGCTTAGTCGGTATTCAGGAACGGGTGAAAAGTCTGGAAGGGCAGTTCAAGGTTGATAGCCGGATTGGTCACGGTACAACAATCAATGTCTGGTTACCCATTACTGTTCAGAAACAGCCTGAAGACCGGATGCGTGATCCCGTATGCAGCGCGTTGATTGAACCACATCAGGCCTATGGCAGTGTGATCCATTTGGATGAGACCTATTACTTTTGCTGTCCGGTTTGCCAGGGGGCTTTTCAGAAAGATCCGGATGCTTATCTCGGTGATCTCTATCCGAAAAACCTGCCAGCTTCCCAGACGGTTGATACTCCAGTTGACTAATGCGCCATTTAGCGCGTTTCACACGTCGACAAAATCGCTACTCTACAAAGACCGGCCCAAAGACTATAAGTTTAGTCTTATCTCTTTGATCGCCGCGTGACATTTGATCCTGTGCGGTTTTGGAGTGTAAAAACATGGCAAAGTCTCATTCATTCAGTCGTCGCGAATTCCTGAAAACGGCATGTGCAGGGGTGGGAACACTTACTGCCAGCAGTATATTCCCCGTTTTACCGTTTGTCGGCAGCGTTCTGGCCCAATCGGGTCAAGTGCCGGATCTTGAAGTGCGGCTGCGTGCAGTTGAAAGCGAAGTCCAGATTCTGACGGGCAAACCAACCAGAGTGTGGACTTATCTGGGAGAGGTGCTTCAGGGTGATGCTGCCGCTTTGCAGATGCTCCCTGACTCATATCTGGGGCCGATCTTTCGGGTTCGGCAGGGGCAGCACGTTCGCATCCACTTCGTTAACGAACTTACAGAGGACTCGATTATCCACTGGCACGGGTTGATTCTGTCTGAAGCAATGGATGCTCATCCCCATTATGCAATCGCCCCCGGTGAAACTTACCTCTATGACTTCCAGGTCACCAACCGTGCAGGTACATACTGGTATCATCCACATACGCATGGTGCGACCGCAACGCAGGTTTACAACGGTTTAGCAGGTCTCTTCATTGTAGTGGATGATGAAGAAATGGCAGCCGGACTGCCGTCAGGTGATTATGACATTCCACTGGTCTTTCAGGATCGCTCCTTTGACGCTGAAAACCAGTTGGTCTATATCACAGGTGGCATGATGACGCAGACAATGACCGAGATGATGGGGTTTCTTGGTGATAATATTCTGGTCAACGGGAAGCCAGCATTTGAATTGGATGTTGAAACACGGGCTTATCGCCTGCGCCTGCTTAATGGCTCGAACTTCCGTATCCTAAAGTTAGGCTGGGAGGATGATACACTGCTGACGGTAATCGGGACCGATGGTGGTTTGGTAGAAGTACCTGTAGAACGCCCCTATGTCACTCTTAGTCCGGGTGAGCGAGTTGAGCTTTGGGTGGATTTCAATGGACGTGCGGTTGGAAGTCAGTTGCTGTTGAAAAGCCTGCCATTTACAGGGGTAGAGATGGGTGGCACGCTGATGGGTGGGATGGAAATGCCGGAAACAACAACCCTGCCTCATGGTACAGAGACAACGGTGCTGAAGGTGAATATCGTTCAGAAGTCAACCGAAGCATTGCCCTTGCCCGATCGACTCTCAACTATCCAGCGTTATACCCTGAGTGATGCTGTGAACGCAGAGATGCCGCGCACATTCGAAATTGCGATGCTCAATGAAGTCTGGACATTAAATGGACGCAGCTTTGAAATGGATGCGGTGGCCGACGACGAGATTGTGCAGGCCAATACACTGGAGGTCTGGGAATTCATCAATGTGGTGAATGAAGGTGCAACAGTTGCGATGGAGGGTGGACATGGCGGACATGACATGGGCAATATGAATACGGGGAACGGGGAAGTCAGAACAGAAGACCAGATGGCACACCCCATGCATATCCACGGCGTTCAATTCCAGATTCTGGAACGCTCGATAAATGAAGGCTTCCGGGAAGGATGGGAAAGCGTCAGTGCAGGGTATGTTGACGAAGGTTGGAAAGATACCGTGCTGCTGATGCCGGGAGAGCGTGTGAAGCTGCTGATGCGTTTTGGCACTGATCTCGGCCTCTACGTTTTTCACTGCCACAATCTGGAACATGAGGATCTCGGCTTGATGCGCAACTATCGGGTGCAGTAGGCGTACGCACTGTTTCGGCGCTAATCATCATCTGAGAAATGGTACGGAAACAAAATGAGGTACCTGTCAATTGACAGATACCTCTAAGCTGAAGCGGTGAGATGAGGGTCTACTCGACGACCTGCACCATGGGCGGGATCGGCGGAAGAATGGTGGGATCGTATATCAGCTCCAGCCAGGAACCGGACAGATCGATCGTATCCGCTACAATCGCACCGGTGATCTTGCTGGTGGAACCAGCGATGTTCACCCCACCACGCGGGGCATAGATCACCCCATATAAATCGACCAGACTGCCTGACAGAGCTACCGCATTCTCTCCACAGCCTGTCTTCTGGTTGGAGAACGCCAGAATACCGTTGATATAGTAGTCTGCATCAATACCACCGCTGGCTGTGATATACCCGGTTGCGATCAGTGAAACTCCTTCGGGGCCAAAGGTCACGCCGTTACCGATGTCGATATTGCCATCGACGTAATACATCCCCTCCAGCACCCGTTTTGATGGATTCCACGTGGCCGCCTTGTTGGGCTTCGGAGCCTGAAAGTCTTGGTCATCAGCCAAAGACATAATGGATTTGTACTTCTCAGCCTGATTGGCGTAGGCTCCCCCCGGTGCAAATGCGCCGAAGTCAAGATTAAGTGGGTCCTTGCGCACCGATGCATTGGTGTTCGGGATGTAGTCGGGGGGTTCGAAGGACAGCTTGCCACCGTTACCGCTCTCGACATCCCCGACGACATCGATTGGCGCATGGACGGTTAAATCCGAACCCTTGACGTCGAAATTATAGTTGCTGAAGACGCCGCCCTTGATTGTGGTAGTCGCGCCGGTGCGCTTCACTGTAGGCTCACAGACGGTAGAGCCGCCCCACAGTGCTGGAACTGTCGTTGGGTCGAATTCCGGGATACAGATGCCTACCGCCGATGCCGTGATGCGAAGCGGTTCACGATAGACCAGTTGAATAAAGTAAGCAGGCTTCACTGTTTCAATCACCACCTCAACATAGCGCGGGTCGCCCTTCGCCTGTCCCAGCGTGGGAGGATAATTGACATCGACGCTGGTGGGATCTTCATTGAAGAACCCATTTTCGGCAGCGGCCTGTTTCCCTGCGGAAACCATATCGCCGTTGGTGCAGTGCGCATAGGATGCTGATAGCGCGGCAGCATCCGCGGCGTTCATCGCATCACGCCACATAAAGAAGTATCCGCCGCCATCGACTGCCAGGCCAAGCGCCCCGAGCAGCCCGACCATCATCAGCGCCATCAGGACGACAGCCTGACCTTTTTCGGAATACTGTTGTCTGAAGTGTGTTTTCATGGTTGTCATTGTCGTCTTTCGTGCCTCTAGTTATTCTTGATGGTGACGATGCTCTGGGCGTCAGCGATGGAAGCGTTGACGCGGTTGGTCAGGTCGATATAGAAATTCTCGTCGCCTTCCTTGTTATTATCAGACCGGATTGTGACAGTGATCACCTGTTCTGTGACACCCGGTGCGAAGGTCAGCGTACCGCTGCCGCCGGTATAGTCTGCTTTATTGCCCGTTGAAATGGCGCCGCCATCTCTGGTCGCAAAATCGACTTTGGTGGTTTCCACGCTGGCCTTTGAAAGCGTCACGCGGATGTTCAACTGCGCAACACCCTTATTCCTCGGTGGCTCGGTAACCGTCACATCTTCGATTGAGATACTGATGAAGTTGTTGGGGATTGTCCCCTTAACCAGTTCCACATCGTCATTGACGCCGTCATCATCTGTGTCCATCACCAGCGGATTGGTCACATACTGCGCATGGTTCAGTTCTGCGTAATCGGACAGCGTATCGCCATCGGTGTCGGTCTTCAGTGGGTTGGTGCGATGCAGATTGACTTCGTCACCATCGGTCAGGCCTTCACCATCGGTGTCGGTCTTCAGCGGGTCGGTTTTGTGAGTGAAGATCTCACGATCATCATTCAACGTGTCGCCGTCAGTATCCTTCTTCAGTGGATCGGTCTTGTAGGTGTTGATTTCCGCACCGTCGCCCAGCCCATCGCCGTCGCTGTCGAAGACCAGCGGATCGGTCAGGTGGGTGAAGAGTTCCGCGCCGTCATGCAGGATGTCGGTATCGGTATCTGCCTTGTTGGGGTTTGTCTTATAGGTGTTGACTTCGTCACCATCGTTGACTTCGTCGCTGTCGGAGTCCTTCTTCAGCGGGTTCGTGAGGTGAACGTACTTTTCCGCGCCATCATTCAGGCCGTCACCGTCACTGTCTGCCACCAGCGGATTAGTCAGGGTGTCAAGGATCTCGATATTGTCGTTGATTCCGTCTCCATCGGTGTCCGCCTTGCTCGGATCGGTCTTGTGGAGCATCACTTCATCGTAATCGCTGATCGTATCGCCATCGGTGTCGAACATGATCGGGCTGCTGCCATACAGCTTCACTTCGTGACCGTCTACCAGCAGATCGTTGTCGGTGTCCACATTGTTCGGGTCGCTCTTATGAGTGAAGATCTCCGCGCCGTCTGTCAGGCCATCCCCATCGGAGTCTGCTTTCAGTGGGTCGGTGGCGTACGTGTAGATTTCATCGTAATCGGTGACACCGTCATTATCGGTATCAGAGGAGGTCGGGTTGGTCCCGCGCCGTTCTTCACATTCGTTATCACATTTGTCGGCATCAGGGTCACCCGTTCCGGTCTGATTCAGATTGCCGAACCACTTGATTTCCCATTCGTCTTCCAAGCCGTCATTGTCACTGTCGGTGATCTGTGCGCCGCTGTGGACTTCTTCATAGTCGCTGATGCCGTCGTTATCGGTGTCGAACAGCATCGGGCTGATGCCGAATGATTTATAGGTCAGCACTTCGTCACCATCCAGCAGGCCATCTGGCCTTGCTGCGCCTGTGACAGGGTCACGATCGGAGTCGGGATTCAGGGGGTCGGTTTCGTAGTTATAGGTCTTGTGGACCTCATCGTAATCCGTCAGCTTATCGTTATCGGTATCGATGTTCTTCGGGTTGGTTTTATAGGTGAGGACTTCCTCGCCGTCCTTCAGCTTGTCGCCGTCAGTATCAGCCTTGTTGACGCCTGTGAAGTACACATTGACTTCTTCACCGTCGGTCAGGCCGTCATCATCGGTATCAACATCATTGGGGAAGGTGCCATGGATGGCCAGTTCGACATTGTCATTCAGGCCGTCACCGTCGGTATCGGCCAGCAGAGGAGACGTGTCCAGACGTGGATCGACGGTTGGCTTGTTTTCCTCGAAATCCGAGAGGGTATCGCCGTCAGTATCGACGTTGTCACACTTGGTTTTCAGGACCTCGACTTCGTCATAGTCTGAAGTGCCATCACCGTCAGTATCCGGATTGATGGGGCTGCACTGATTGTCGAAATCCTTACCATCCAACAGGCCGTCACCGTCGGTATCCTGTCCCAGTGGGTCAGAACCGATGCTGATTTCATCGCCGTCGGTCAGGCCGTCATCATCGGTGTCAACATCATCCAGCTTGGTGTGATAGGTGTAGGCTTCCTTACCATCAGGCAGACCATCTCCATCGGTATCCGGGACTGCCGGATTACCGCCGCGCGTTTCTTCACATCCGTTATTGCAACCGTCATGATCGGGGTCATCGGTGGCCGAGACGATGGTGATGTCTCCGAAATGATCGATTTCCCACTGATCGTCCAGTCCGTCATAGTCAGAGTCGTTGGGGTTATTCGAATTCAGGACGATATCCTTGATAATCGTCCGCTGCGCCCGCAGTTCCAGATGCAGCCCCTGCGTGATATTGGTCAGCATCGGGGTCAGGAAGTGGATTTCCATTTCCGTCGTCACTTCCAGCAGGTCTCCATTCTGGAGATCCTGGCTTTTCATGCTGTTGGTACAGGTCAGTTCCGGGCCGCTTGCACGATAGTATTTGATTTCTACTTTTTGATTATGCACAAAGTACACCCGCTGCGCGGTCGACAGAATCGAGTTGCAGTCGATGTAACTTGGCTTGCTGGAGTTATAGCCGACGAGTTCAGCATGTCGTGCCGCGTCACGCAGGGCATTGGAGGCGGTGACATAGGCTGCGCTCACGCGGCCAAAGTCAATAATGCCCAGGCTGAGGACAAGCAGAACAGGCAGGACGAGCATAAACTCGACCAGCGCCTGACCTGTGAATTTTTTGGAGTGAGGGCGGACGTAACGCTTCATGATCTCACGGAACTCCTGCGATTTGTTTATCGCTGATGATGATTTGGGATGCCTGGGCTGTGAGTGTGATCCCACGTTCGCCCGCAATCTGTGAAATGAGCGGTGTCAACAGCGGAAAAGCATACTTCACTTCCACACTGACCGGGTCCCCAACACCATATGGGGTGGTGCGGGTGAAAGCATAGTTGACGGAGGTCCATTGCACTTCCTGCCCGCCAACATTCCGTGCTCGGTATTCCGCATTATTAGGGTCTGCACATTGAGGGCCATCTGCTGCGGTTAAACAGTCCGGGTTAATGGAAAGATAAATTGCCCCTTCACCAGCACTTTCTTCCAGTGCGACATAGATCAGATAGGCGCGTCCCAGATCGACCAGTCCCATCAGGATGATAAGCAGAATGACAAATCCGATGGTCATTTCGACAAGGCTCTGGCCTTTTTCCCTGGCGTCAGAATGTGGGTTAGGGGTACTCATTGGACTTTCCTAGAATTGATATTCGTTGATCATATTACGAAATATTACTTAATGCTATGATTCTACTTTATTCCTGAAATGGGCAGATTATCCGTTAAGATTTGGCTTATTTGTGCATGATGCCTCAATACTGTAATCCTTTACGCACATCATCGTTTCGTTACATTACAATTCATAATCAAAGCGTTGTTTATCATCGTGTATATGGTACACCGCTTAATTCTTCGGAATGTTACAAAAATCGGTGAAACCTTACGACAGACATGTATAAGTGTCTTACACAGGTCTTATCCGCAGTTATATGAAGGAAATCTCATGTCCAGACCGCCAAAAATAGCACTGTTCACCGCACTGCTGCTTCTGATCTTCAGCCTTGCGAATGCGCAGCAGGACCCTCAACCCCTGCCACTGCCGGGAACGGTGCGCACCATTCGATCGGTCACATCCGGACCACAGGATCGGGATGTCATCGGTATGCCGTATCATGGAGAAATCCCAACAGAAGAGCGACGTGCTCGGCTTATCGTTGAATTCGAAGCAGGGTTTCAGCTATCAGCCTTTACCAGCCAGATTCAGAGCCGATTTTCGGATGTCAAAGTTGTCAGCGAGATGAGCCCCGGCTGGGTGGTGATCAAAGCGCGGCCCGAACAGCTTTCAGAACTTCGGCAGCTTCCCGGCGTGAAAGCCGTATACCCGGATGTGCCGGTTACAGCCGATAATGCGTCTACCGTTCCCTATATAGGGGCACAGAACTACTGGAATACCACCTCGGCTACAGGCAGTGGGGTCATCATCGCAGTCATTGACAGCGGTATTGACTATCGGCACAAAACCTTCGGTGGTGCTGCGTCTTTTCCTTCTGTCAAGGTCGTCGGCGGTTACGATTATGTCGACAGTGACAACGATCCCATGGACTGCGATTTGGCAGGGGCAGACGATGTCAATGCGCACGGGACTCACATTGCCGCAACCGCTGCGGGTTTCGGCGTTGTGGGCGGCAGTCCCTATAGCGGGCCGTGGAACGCATCCACCAATTTCGGCACAATGAGCGTCGGTCCGGGGGTCGCACCTCAGGCCACGTTGCTGGCGTACCGTGTACTGGATTGCAGCGGCACTGGCCACACCAGTGACGTTATCAGTGCGATCAATCAGGCGGTTACGGATGGCGCAGATGTCATCAATCTGGCGCTCAGCACGGCATATGGTGGTTCGGCTGGCGCTTATGAGTCGGCCATCAATGCCGCAGCGAATGAAGGCGTGATTGTGGTGGCGTCTGCAGGGGACGGGGACGATACCTACTATATTACCGGTCAACCAGGGACTTCGCGCCGTGCCATCAGTGTTGGTTCGGGAAACGAAACCGCTAATGTGTCGACGTTCAGCGCTCGTGGTCCGGGCACTGGATCGGTGCTGAAGCCGGATCTGGTTGCACCCGGTGAAAATATCACATCGGCGTTTGGAATGCAGGTGGATACTGCTGCTGGTACTACTTTCAGCGGGACCTCGATGGCGTCGGCACATGTTGCGGGTGCGTCGGCACTGCTTCGCGAGAAGTATCCATCATGGACCTACAGCCAGATCAAGGCGCTTCTGATGAACAACGCCACCAGCCTGCAGAATAGCGGCAATGTCCGTTATGGTCCGGGGCGTGTGGGGGCAGGGGGTGTCAACCTTAACAACATCCTCAATGCGGAATTGATTGCCTATAACGCCAGCAATCCTGAGTTGGTCAGCATCTCGTTTGGCGTCGTTGAAGTAACCGGCGCTCAGACGGCCACCAGTCAGCTGACTGTGCAAAACCTGACCGCCAGTGCACAGACCTATACTCTGGGGTTCGATACCGTCGTTAATATGCCTGGTGTGGAAATCACGGTGAACCCTTCAACCTTGACAGTTCCTGCCAATGGAACGGCATCAGTCAATGTTGTACTGACCGCTAATGTCAGTCAGATGATCGAAGCCAATATCCATGATGGCAGTTTATCAACCAACCCGGAACCACGCCACTGGATCAGCGAAGAATCCGGTTATATCACTCTGACCCGTGCCAATGTACTTCGTGCGCGTATCCCGGTCTATGCCATGCCGCGACCCTCAGCCTCCATGTCACAGACGAAGCCGGTCATGATTGGCAGCAGCGTCAGCGGTGTGGGTTATCTTGACTTTGCAGGTACAGAACTGCTGACAGGTGGCAACTATCCTTACGATGTAGCGTCACAGGTTACCCTGTTCGAACACCGGCTTTCCAGCCCACAGCTTGGCTCCAATCAGTCCTCAGATTTTCAGTATCTTGGCATCACCAGTGATTATCTGATCAAGACCTCAGTCCATATCTCGACCATGTATTTCGGTATATCCACTTATGGAAAATGGACAACCCCGTCAGCGGTGCGCTTCGTGGTTGAACTGGACATCAATAATGATGGCACGGTTGATGGTGAACTGTTTAACAGCAATCTGGGCGCCGCCAACGGCAGCACACCGAACGACACTTTCGTCAGTGTGTACCATAATAAGAATACAAAAACCTCCATCGTTGCTGGTCGTCTGAACGAGTACGCGCCGACTTCACTTGATACACGACTGTTCAACACCAACGTGATGGTGCTGCCAGTCGATCTGTCGGCACTAGGCTTTGTCGGGGCTGACCGTGATTTCCAGTATCGTGTCAAATCCTATATGGGTGATGTTCTGATCGATCAGATGCCTGCCTCTGGTTTTGCAGCTTACAATGTGGCGGCACCCATCTACAGCTTCAATGATCTGACAGGGGATAGCGCAGGGCCATATCCAAAGATCCCGATGTGGATCGCGCTGAACGAAGCCCCGATCCCAGTTGATTACAACCTGATGCCGCTGGGTGGGACGGCAGTTATCCCTGATATCCTTGCGCTGCATCACCATAACGCGGTCACGCGCGCCGAAGTAATCGACGTGCAGTATGTCGGCCCGACTGATCTGCGGCTGACCAAAAGTATCAGTAACGCTGAACCTGCTGAAGGCGCTCAGATCGTCTATACTGTACAGCTCCATAACAACGGTGCAGCGGTCGCACCTGATGTGAAGGTCAGTGAAGTGTTGCCAGTAGGGCTGACACTGCTCAATGCGACTGCGACTGTTGGAAACTATACGGGTGGGGTTTGGAATCTGTCGGGTTACACACTTCAACCAGGTGCTGTAGCTACCCTTACGCTGACAGCGAAAGTTAACACAGGGACGCTCCATGACCGTATCATCAATCAGGTTGCAGTTCTGAGCACCCATCCACTCACCACTGATACCAATCCTTCCAATGACAGCGCTAATGTTCAGTTATGTGTTGGTGGATTCAATGGCTGTGAAGTGCTGCCGCTGGGCATCTTCACCCAGACTTCACCGGCTGCCAATGCGAACTTTACCAGCGGCACACAGGTAAAAACGCTGGTATGGACAGCCTCACAGAATGCGATTGCTTACGGCCTGACGCTCAACCGCGTCAATCCCGCCGGACAGCTTCTGAACGTCACGAATCTGACACCAGCCGCCAATACGGATCCTCTCACCTGCCAGAACGGGACCTGTATCTTTACTGTGAGTCCGGCACTTCAGGCGCAGCTAACCCCCGGAAGTTATCAGTGGGCCGTGACGGCCACCAATGGTTATGACATCCTGAAGGCATCCAATGCGCCGTTGACCTTCAAGGTCAATCCGGTGGTGCCTCCTCCAACACCTACCTCGACCCCAGTCGCTGTGACTCAACTACTGCAGAACGGTGGCTTTGAACAGCTCGATGGGAATCTACCCACCGGCTGGAAAGCGAAGGGAATGGTCAAGGATAAGGCGAAGTGCAATAAACCAGAAAAAGGCAAGTTCTTCTCCTATACCGGGAACTGCACCTTCATGTTCAAGGGGGAATCCGGAGAGAACAGTAAGCTGGTCCAGACGATTGACCTGGCTATCCGGCCCATTGGACAGGGCGATACGCTGACACTCTCGGTTTATGCTCAGCCGAAAAAGATGGCTGCAGGTAAACTGACGATCATGGTCAAGTTCACCTATCCCGATGGAAGCAAGGATAAATTCTCGCTGACTCCGGATGGAGATACCTACAGCTACAAGCCGTTTAGTATTTTGCGCCCCTTGACCCGGACTGTCAGCGCGATGAAGGTGATGGCCAAGTTCAAGGGGACATCAGGCAAAGTCTTTGTAGATGATCTCAGCCTCACAGTGAAAAAGAACTGATCCTCGCTGAGAAGAAAAAGGGCTTCAGAGAGATTCTGAAGCCCTTTTCTGGAGGTCGGCAGCGTTTGCAGTGGGAGTATTTTCAAACTGGTTAACACGATTTCGGTATTTCCGAGCGCCACATATGCTTTAACGCGGCATCGCACAAATCGTCCGTTTACCTTCAACGGCTGCTGGACAGGTAAACCGCTCACCACCTTTGCTTTCTATTTCAAACGCAGTTGTCCAGAAGCGTTGGTCCGCTGGCAGATCAAGCTGTGCAATAATGTCACACGGCTGGGGGAGTGGGTCATTACTCACATCATCGTGTTTAAAAAGCAGACACTGCTGTGGGGCGAGTTGCTTGATATCTGCCACGATTTCCGGATTGCCAAATAATGCCGCATCACCGATTTTAAACGCTGCACCCAGTCGCTGATTCACTGGATTGGTGTTATGGATCACGGTTTTATTCAAGCGCATCCACTCATCTGGTGCTGTATTGAGTGCGAGAAACTGTTCCGTGGTATAGACGAAGTAAACAAATTCTGCAACGTCTCCACCCTGTCCTCCCGAGGGGAGATAAAAATCACAGGTAAGAGGTTGCTCCTGAGTTCCAGGTCCAGCCGTAGCACACGTCGTTCGAACAGCACCCTCCTGCGTGACCGCAAAGCGGGTCGCACCCCCGGTAGAAATCCAGAAGTGGGTATCTGCACGGGTAGTTGACATCCAGTTCTGAATAAAGCTGCACCCATCGACCTCTTTAGGTCCGTTACGGGAAACAGACCATAGCTGGACACACTGCGTCCCAGTGAGATTACCAGTGAGTTGTGTTGCGTCAAATGCAGCGGCATTACCATCCTCTGTCTTGAACACCGCTCCTGTCAGATCAACACTTTTATCATGCAGATTGACAACTGTAAGGTCATTGTCATCATATATAAGCCGCAGATTTGGTGAACGAAGCACAGTGACATCAACAGCCGAACCCGGATCAACACTTGTTCCGGCTGCGATCGATTGACCGCTGATGCTTCCTTCAGGCAAACCCTGATCTTCGCTCCAGCTCTGATCAGTTTGATTTCCAATGCGTATTCCGAGACGATTCAACTCTGCGGCTGCACGAGGCACACTCATCCCGGTCAGGTCAGGAACGATAATTGCTTGCTCCTGAGCAACAAGTGCTGATGAGGTCATGATTATCACCAGAAAAAAGATCAGGCGCTGAAAAAAGGTTCTCATACGGTTTCTCCTTGCGGAATATTGATAGAGGGTTCTAGCGGGTATTCATCAGAGGCTGGCCTGGGCAACAGATTACGTCGATCAGGTTCTGGAATGGCAAATACAACCACTCCCAGTATCAGCGGCATCAGCCATAGGACCATCCGTCCGAACAACAGAAACAACAACGTTCCACCGATTAAACCAAGGATGAAACCGTTATTCTCGCGGAAAAAGAGTATCCGAGCTGAATAAACATTCCCCATACGGGCGAAAAACACGCCGGGGTAAAGGCCCACGAATGTAATGAATATGGCATAGACCGGCCAAAGCTGCGTGTTAAATGGCATAGCCCCAACCAGTAAGGCACAGGCGAAATAACACCCAAGTGAAAAGATGACAAACACGCCAGTGTATAAAGGCAGCCGCGTTGCAAAACTTACCCCGATAGCACTTCCTAACAGCCAGCACAGTGTGATCATCAGAAACGTGCCAAAGCTGGACGAGAGTGTGAACGAGAGCTGAAAGAATAATCCGGTCTGGAGTATGCCCAGCAGTATTCCCACGATCGAAGGATAAACAGCATATAAAAGGTTTGATCTCATCACAGTTACCTCCAACTCAGCCTTTCAGAAATCCACTCAACACTGGTCTGTAACACAAAGTCCATTGAATCCAGTGTGATCGGCTGAGCAGAAGCACTGAGAGTCTGAACGGCAGCAGTATCAAAAATGCTGAATTGAAGTTCCCCCTGAGAACGCAGAGCTGCTTCAAGCTCCTGTCGTGTAAAAGGTAATTTGTCGGCAGCAAACATAAAGCTCCATCCGACAGAGGCAGGGGTCACCACCATCACCTCATCAAAGACCTTGAGGGCTGAGGCGGCCACCCTCGTAGAAACCGCGTCACCGGGAATAAACTCGCTGGTCATATTCCCGACAAACACACCTCCCTCAGCGAGATGATCGTGGATGGATTGATAGAAGGGAACCGAATAAAGCGTCGCAGGTTGAATACTGAATGCAGCCGGCGTATCTGCTACGATGAGATCGTAAGTCGATGAGCTGTTCGCCAGGAAATGCTTTGCATCATCAATGAAGACAGTGCGATTCTGGAGTGTATCCATCTGGTTATACTGATAGAAGAAATGCTCTCCGACATCTGCAACGACTGGATCAAGCTCAACAGTGGTCACATGACCTCCGTAGGCTGCGATTAATTGCTCGGTTTGCATGACACCAGCACCGATCACCAGTGAATTTTGTGGCCGAAGGATTGAAGCTGGAATTTCACCGACAAGGATATTCAGTCCAATCCCGAAAGCGCCATTAAAATGAGATAACCCATCAAGATAGAGCGCTCTTTCCCCATCCGGCATTTCCAGTACATCGACTTTTTGATAGGGACTGTATCCTGAAAACAAAACCGCTGTGCCTTCAGGAAAGCCGAGAAACTGCGTATACCATATCGTATTGCTCCACATATTGAGTGCTGGTAAAGCTGCTAGCCAGATCACACATACAAGCGACAATAATGTCGCCACAATGCGTGATATCCCCAGACTCAATAGCAGCACGATTAAACCTGCACTGTAGATGATATATACAGGTTGAAGACCAAGATCACCAAGCACAAACAAAACGACAATACCGAATATCGTTCCGAAGACCTCGACGAGATATAGCAGACTGATAGAGGTCTTTCCACGGTCTGCAAAGAGCGGCAAAAAAATGCTGTAAAACGCGGAAACAACAAAGGGTGTCAGGATTGGCAATATCAGATATGCAGCCCAGAAAGCCTTATTCATCCCCAACCATGTCACAATCAGCCGAAAGGTAATCGGCAGTGAAAGGTGAAGGATTAGGGTAATTCCCCCAAGAACAGGTAACAGGCGGCGGCTGATCGATCCCGAGGACAGGTATCCTATAGAGATGCCGACAAAATAGGAGATGGAGGTCAACAACACCACCAGCTCCGTACCTAGCAGAAGGGTGGTGAGTTCTTTCACCATAACCCACTGGACGAGAATGAGATTTGCCCCTCCAAAGAAAACAATCAGGAGAGGGGCAATCTGTCCTTTATTCAGACTAAAGGAAATCTGCACCGTTCGAAGACGGTGCAGATTCATTATCGGTTGGATCATCATCAACGACCCATCCCCATCCCCATTCCCATACCGCCCATGCCCATTCCACCCATACCCTCACAATGCCAGTGTCCCATTCCCATACCATGCCACCAGCAGTGCGCCGGTACACCTACATTAATATCAATATCGTTAATCACAATGACATTGATAACGACAAGCACATACACGTTATTGATCAGAATAAAATTGCCCTGGACATCGAGGAAATTGCCCACGAGGAGTGTTGGTAAGAGTGGATCATTCGGGTCAAACTGCACGGTGATGCCGTTGACAGTCACCAGGTTACCATTAATCGCCTCAATACTTCCCTGAATACCTACAGATGCACCTTCGACGACTTCTTCTACATCAGTGAGATTATTGATTACAGACGCAATAATAATTCCATCCGCACCGATTGCTCCTTCAACATAAATCACATCACCAATCTGAATAAGATTCAGGATCGGATTGTTGATATCAATCTGAATATCCATGTAGTAGATTGTAATGATGTTGATGTTGATCTCCTGAATTGGACCTTCGATAACAATGACAGTATCTGTGTCTGCAACAGGAGTAGGAGTAGTAGTAAGCTCTGGAGGAGCGGCTGTGCCAAATCCTGCCGTTGGTACAGGTGTGGATGTATTGGCTACCACTGTAACGGATAGGGCAGTAATCACGCCTTCTGACGTCACATTGCCAATAACAACGACTGTGACACCTGTACTCAGTGCTCCGTTGATTGTCGCTCCAGTAGTATCAATCTTTAATCCGTTGACAGTAAGTGTTGTACCCTCGATACTGCTGATCGTTCCTGTCAGCTCGACAGAGGCAGTAGGTGTCGGAGTTGCCTGCTGAGCGAATGTAGAACTGCATAAAACAAGTGCCATAATGACGACCGCGAACCGACTGATAAATTGTTTCACTTTCATAACAGCCTCTTTGTGATTAAAGCGATGCCCATAACAACGGGTCCAGATGCGTAATGTTGCAGTTTTACATGCTAATTAAGAAAAATAGTCCTGAAGTACTAATTGCTGTAACATTCCTTCTCGAATTCCGTTGTTACTTTGATGGATGGGATGGAGCTTCGACTTCCACCCAAATATTGGATACGGCTTAGAATGAACCCACCCTCAGATGAACAGATGCTTGTGAGGAAAGCACAAACCGGTGATAAGGAAGCTGTAAGCACACTCTACACCGCTTACTCACAATCAATTTTTCAATATGTCTTTTATCGAGTGGATTCAAGGCAGATAGCGGAAGATATCACCGCTGAAGTCTTCCTGCGTATGGTGCGTGGATTGCCTGCCTATCAGCAGCTTGGAGTTCCGTTCGGAGCGTGGTTGTTCCGAATTGCGGCATCCCAGATTGCCGATTATTACCGTGAGCATAAAAAAATGACATTCACGCTGCTTTCTGAAGAGCAGCGAAGTGATGATACAGACCCGTTTGATCGTCTGGATCGAAAGGAAGAACGTGCGCGGTTGCAAAAAGCATTACAGACCCTCCCAGTTGATTACCAGAATGTTCTTATTCTGCGATTTATGAAGAACCTCTCGCATAGGGAAGTCGCCGCTGTTCTGAATAAATCTGAGGGCACGGTACGAAGCATTCAGCATCGTGCATTGAAAGCGCTTGGCGACGAACTTGGTACAACAAAAAAATCCCAGCATTATCTCAGAGGGGATAAATTTCAATGAACAACGAGCATGAGCGCTTCACCGATGAAGAGCAGCAGCTTATTGATTTCCTTCGCAATACATCACAACCTAAACTTTCATCAAGTGTATCAGATGCGATTCGCAAGCTTGTACTCGCTGAGATGGATGCAGTGCCTTCTGTTCGTTCAGTCCGTCCCTCTGGTTTTGCGGTAAGTCATCAACTTCTACTGGGGATGGCGGCGGCTGTTCTGGTGATGATCATCCTGTTTATTTTCAGCAGCTATCAGCAAGGGATTGATCCAGATGAGTTATTACCTCGAACCCAGATTGTGCAACAAAACTCAGCCACGATGACCGCTGGTGTGGATAGTTCGTTAGTTGAAGCCACGAGTACTACTGAAGGGATTATCATCGAACCCTCTGTAACTATCTCTGTGACTGCTGTGATTGAGACTGATACGCCGCCTGTACCAACTGCGTATATCGTTGACAACACCCCGACAGTAACCCTGCCGTCTCTAACCTTTACCCCTACTATGGAAACAGTCATCACAATTGAAGGGGAAATTCAGAATATTCACGAGAACCGTTTTACCATTAACGGTATCGAAATTGAAGTTTCCGCTGGACACCCTGTGCTCAGGCTGGTGGAAGTGGGTGATACGTTACGTATTCAGGGCACTCAAGGTGAAGAAGGTACTGTCATCGCTAGTATCATTGACAACATCTCCGATGTCACTGTTGTAGATGCGACAGTAGCATTGGAAGGAACAATTGAGGCGTTAGAGGATAACGTTGTCATCGTAAACGATATACCTGTTTATTTCAGGGTGGATGATCCGCGCTTAACAACCTTGAAAGTTGGAGATTTCCTGAGCATTAAAGGCAACTTTGCAACTATTGAAGGCCGGATTCTCCTCTCTGTCGTAGATGTAACCGTTTTAGAGGATGTAGATACTAATCCTCCTGCAAACTGTTGGTATCACGATACAGCTATGGGCATGGGACACTGGCACTGTGATGGTATGGGGATGGGCGGCATGGGAATGGGTGGTATGGGCATGGGACAGTAGTTGTTCTCACGCAGAACTGCACTGTTGAGATGAACTATCTGTTTGCCTGTCACGAGGTAAATGCCTTATAGAGAAACTCTATTCAGATACCATTCTCCTGAAGCAGCGTTTGCAAAATATGCCTCCCAGTTGAATCCTTGGTCGATGGGCATCAGCATATAGTGGGTATGACTTGGGGAGGGTTGAATTAGATGGTCAGTGGCAATAGGATTTAAATCGACCTGCATTATCGTATTTCTTTCTACGAGAGTGTATAGATCTGAGGGGAAGATTCCCCTCATCGATTAGCATTACTCGCCGGTGGCGATTTTATGGTGGATTGAGAAGACGGTTTCGATTACGGGCTTTTCGTGTGTGCCCAGTACGCGATTGAGGATGCGTCCTTTAAGTGATGCAAATTCGGCGCTTCCACGCTGGCGCGGACGGGGGAGATGGATCATCAGATCAAATGAAATCTGACCGTTTTCAATCAGAACCACACGATCTCCAAGCGCTACGGCTTCATCCACATCATGGGTGATCAGCAGGGCGGAGAAGTTGTGTTCCCGCCATAAATTTTCCAGAAGCTGCTGCATTTCAATGCGGGTGAGTGCATCCAATGCCCCCAAAGGCTCATCCAGCAGCAGCAGGGGCGGGCGATGGATCAGAGCGCGTGCCAGCGCAACCCGCTGTTTTTCACCGCCAGAGAGTACCGTTGGCCATTCGTTTTCGCGGTCTTCCAGCCCGACATGGGCCAATAGCTGCTGCGCCGACTGTTTCCAGTCGCCGGGTAGTCCCAGACCGACGTTATTCAGAACCTGTTTCCAGGGCAGCAGTCGCGCATCCTGAAACATGACACGGGCGATCGTGTTCAATCCTTTGATCGGTGTACCATCAATCTCGATCGTACCGCCGTCCGCGGTATCCAATCCGGCCAGCAGGCGCAGTAGTGTGCTTTTGCCGCAGCCACTTTTGCCTACAATGGCGATGAATTCACCAGGTTTGATGTCCAGATTCACACCTTTAAGCACCTTTTTCGCCCCAAACGTTTTCTCAAGGTTTCGGGCTGTCAGCGATGTCCCTTGAACTGTAAGACTCATCGTTTCAATCTCCACATTATGTCGTGCGATAGTTGGGATGCCATTGCAGCAGCAGACGTTCCAGCCCACGTGCCGTCACATCCGCCAGTTTACCGAGCAGCGCGTACAGGATGACTGCAAAGAACATGATATCGGTCTGCATAAACTCCCGTGCGCTGGACGTCATGAAACCGATGCCTGAATTGGCGGCGATGGTTTCAGCAACAATCAGCGTCAGCCACATAATGCCCAGTGAATAGCGCAATCCCACGAGGATGGATGGCAGTGCCCCCGGCAGGATGATCTGTATGAATAATCCCCAGCGTGAGAGTCCATAGGAGCGCCCCATCTCAATCAGACTGCGGTCGATGTGACGTACACCGTGGAAGGTGTTCAGGTAGATAGGGAAAAACACACCGAGTGAGATCAGAAAGATGCGTGAGGTCTCGCCAATACCAAACCATAGGATCACCAGTGGTGTCAGGGCGATATTCGGGACGGTGCGGATCATCTGAATGGTGCTGTCCAGCGTTTTCTCGCTCGGTACAAACATGCCGTTGATTAACCCCAGTCCAAAGGCAATCCCACCGCCGATGAGCAGGCCGCTGAGGGCGCGTTGTGCACTGATCGCGACATGCTCGACCAGGACTCCAGAGTTCAGCAGCTTGAGCGCTGCGTTCAGGACATCCGTTGGCAGGGGCAGCATTCGCTTCGGGACGATCCCGAACTGGACGACGAGCTGCCAGAGGAGCACGATCACGATAGGCAGAACCCAAACGGCAAGATAATTATTAAACCAGAGTTTTAAGCTCTTCATCTGAAGCATTCCTTTTTCGATTTCAGTGGATGAGGCAGCCCGGATTGAACTGCCTCATCACCACAGATCGAGGTCTCTCAGGCCCCATTCACCTTGCCATTGCTGACGAGATGACTGAATGCCTGACGGGTAAACTCGTATCCCTGTGCGATGTTATCCTGTGGGAGGGTATGCTCCTCGGAAAGTGGGATGCGCGGGAACAGCAATTCCGCTGTCCGATAGGCTTCTTCCAGATGCGGATAACCGGATAGGATGAACGTATCCACCCCCAGATCAGCATATTCCTGCATCAACCTCGCGATCTGATCGGGATTGCCGACCAGTGCAGTCCCTGCACCGCCGCGGACCAGTCCAACACCTGCCCAGAGATTCGGATAAACTTCCAGATTCTTCTTTTGGCCGTTATGCAGCGCGCGCATCCGTGCCTGTCCAACGGACTCCGAATAGTGCTGAAGGGATTGAACCGCGTTGATCGCTTCATCATCCACATAGCGGATCAGATCGTTCGCGGCATCCCATGCGGCTTGCTCTGTCTCGCGCACAATAATGTGCAGACGAATGCCGAAGCGCACCTCGCGACCTTCAGCTTCGGCCAGACGGCGCACATTCGCCACCTGTTCTGCGATCTGGTGAGGCGGTTCACCCCACATCAGATAGACATCAGCGTGTTTAGCTGCCGTCTGGTGTGCGGCTGCTGATGAGCCGCCAAACCACAGCGGTGGATATGGTTTCTGAATGGCTTCAAAACCACGGCGTCCGTTCACGATCTTAAGATGACTGCCTTCAAAGTTGACTGCTTCCCCAGAGAACAGCTCACGCCACACAGTGAGAAATTCGTCGGTTAACTCATAGCGCTGATCGTGCTCCAGATGAACACCATCGGCTGCAAGATCAACGGTGCTGCCACCGGTAACCACATTAATTAGCAACCTGCCATTCGAGATGCGATCAAAGGTCGCTGCCATGCGGGAGGACACCGCCGGGGAAAATAACCCCGGTCGTAGTGCCACTAAAAATCTGAGCTGTCTGGTCAGCGGTATCAATGATGAGGCATACACCCATGCATCTTCACAGAAGCGTCCTGTAGGCAGAAGTGCACCATAGAAACCGAGTTCATCGGCGGCCTGCGCCACTTGTTTGAGATAGCCAAAGCGGGTAGAACGGCCCTGTTCTGTGGTTGCCAGGTAGTGACCGTCACCACTTGTCGGGATAAACCATAAAACCTTCATTATTCCTCATCCTCTACATCGAGCGGATCAATGATCCCACCTAGAGTAATGTCAATTCCATCCGGTACCCAAACCACTTCACTGATGTCGATCGGCTCCGGGATTAGGCCCAGGTCATAAAACGTGTCAGCAATATCCTGCTGCTCGGCGATGATGTCTTCGTTGAGATATTCCTGTTCGTTGATGCCGCGCTGCTCGCGGATTTCCAGCCAGACTTCTGCTGGTACGCCGCTGGTTTCCTCGAGAAAAGCCGCATATTCATCAACATGATCAATAGACCAGCGTGTAGCCGCCTGACTTTGTTCCAGGATGATTTGCAGTGCTTCAGGCTGCTCTTGGACAAACGTAGCGGATGCCAGTTGATAGCCGCGCACGGGTGGTAAGTCGCTGCTATCAATCAGCGGACGGGCATTGACCGTGTTTACCGCGATGGTGAAGAAGGGGTCCCAGATGGTCCAGGCTGCCAGATTACCACTATCGAATGCGGCCCGCGCTTCACCTGGCTGGAGAAATACTGGCTCAATATCCTCATAGCTCAACCCGTTTAATTCCAGAGCGCGAATGGTGAACAGATGGGCGCTGGAGCCGGGCGAGAACGCAACCTGCTTCCCAGCAAGTTCTGACACACTCTGAATCGGCGAGTCTTCCGGAACCAGCAGGGCCGATCCACCTGTGGAGAGGGAACTGGATACATAAACCAGTGGGACACCAGCAGCCTGTGCAAAAATCGGCGGTGTGTCACCTGTGCCACCGATATCGATGCTGCCACTGTTAAAGGCTTCCAGCAGCGGCGGACCAGAGGTAAACAGGAGGAGTTCCACGGTCACTTCACGGTCCAGACCGACGTTCAACGCTTCGACAAGGTTGTCGTATAACTGCGGGATATTAAACAGGGTCCCGCGCTGGACGCCGATACGGATATTCAGAGGTTCGTTTTCCTGCTCCTGTGCACTGAGCGGAGCCAGCGCCAGCAGCAGAATGGTCAGGGTGAAAAACAATCGTTTGATGTTTAGCGTGTTCATTGGTGTCAGGCGCTTTCTGCGATAGAGACAACCTGGTGGGTTGTCAGTAAATGGAAAATAAGCTGCTCGACCGTCTGATCAAGACGGTTCCTGATTTCAGGATCAAAGCTGATAGGTGTGCCTTTAGCCACCTGGATCTGGCTGTCCTGAATGTAGATGCCTCGATAGATCACTTCTGCCCCTAATGCCGACAACACCGGCTTGAGTGCGTAATCAATGGAGAGTAGGTGTGCAAGGGTCCCACCGGTTGCGACAGGCAGCACGACCTTATTACGTAGCGCATCCTGTGGAAGTAAGTCCAGCAGGGTTTTGAGGACGCCAGAATAGGCGGCTTTATAAACCGGCGTTGCCACAATTACTGCTCGCGCTGCCAACACCTCCTGCTGAAAGCGTTTGATGCCAGGGCTGTTGAAATTGGCAAACAGCAGGTCCTCCGCATCAATATCGCGTACATGGATCGCGGTTGTCGTCAGGCCATTACACCGACAGGTCTCACTGACATATTCCAGCACCGCCGATGAGCGTGAATTAGGTGATGGGCTTCCAGCGATCGTAACAATGTCGGACATAGTGAAAATTCTCCTGTTTGAAGACCAATTCGTGATTCGTTGCGGGTGCGGAACCACTAGCGAGGAAGTCTAGCAGGCGGTGGTTATAAGGAGAGTTATGGTCGGGTAACAAAATGGCCTGGGGCTGTTACCAATGCGACTTAAAACCAGTTTGTGACCAGCACATAACCCTCACCGTGACTAAGGCGGCTTATAGTCGAAAATGAGTCAGTAATGGAGGCAGGTTATGGTGAGTCAAAAAACGAAAAAGCTTCCCACAAGTGATGGCTTTATCACTCCAATAGAAGACCATTTTTCTGTAAGGGGAACGCTATCTGATAAAAATACCGACAGAGTTGAATATACGGATATACCCCTCAATGCAGGGACACCTTTGCAGCGACAACGGCAGAGCTTTCTGACTCCTAACGCATTGTTCTTTGTGCGTAATCATGCACTGATACCAGAAGTTGATGTCAATACTTATCGTTTGAGCATTGACGGGATGGTCAAAAAAACGCTGAGTTTGTCGCTGTTCGATTTACAGAAGGATTTTGCCTCACGTACAGTCACTTCTACTTTAATCTGTGCCGGATATCGACGTCACGAACTGGAAGCGATTGCTCCTATCCCTAACGAGGTCCCTTGGCAGGCTGATCCTATCAGTACGGCAAATTGGCGGGGCGTACCGCTGCAGGAGGTGCTGGAGGCTGCCGGGCTGCGTTCTGGAGCAGCGCATATCGCTTTCCTGGGGATGGATGAAGCGCAGGGCGATGGCAACCCTTCTGGTTTTGGCGCATCGATTCCAATAGAAAAAGCGCTCTCGCCAGAGGTGCTGCTTGCTTATGAGATGAATGGTGAACCTCTGCCCCCTGAACACGGTTATCCACTGCGAGTCATTGTTCCCGGTTATATCGGTGCGCGCAGCGTTAAATGGCTGGCAAATATTACTGTACAAGCGGAACCATCCACCAATTACTATCAATCGAGAGCCTATAAGTTGTTTCAGCCTCATGATCGACCAGAGAGAGTGGACTGGGAACAGGGAAGGGTACTGGAAGAATTACCAGTCAATTCCGTTATCTGTGAACCCGCTGACAGGGCCTGCCTGAAACCGGGATTGACCCTGATACGTGGTATCGCTATCGGCAGTGGAGGCCGCCGTGTCGAGAAAGTTGAGGTGTCCTGTGATCAGGGAGCCACATGGAAACACGCACAGATTGCACAGGAGAATGACTGGGCATGGTGCTTCTGGCAGGTCTGGATGGATTTAGCACCCGGTACATATCAGTTTATGGTGCGTGCCTTTGACTGTGCCGGTTACAGCCAGCCGGAACAACTTACAGAGGTGTGGAACTTTAAGGGGTATGCCAATAACGCGTGGCATCGGATTGAAGTTCTGGTAGATCGTGATAAATAATGAAGACACTGATTATTGATGATGACCTGGTCTTAACCGATGTGATCTCATTTACGTTGCGCCGCGCAGGGTATGAAGTTCTGATGTCCCACGATGGTATAGAAGGCTTAAAGATGTGGCGTGAATACTCGCCGGGTCTGATTCTTCTGGACTGGGAGCTGCCTCATTTGAGTGGAATAGAGGTATGCCGGCAAATTCGGTTGTACAGTAGCACGCCAATCATTATGTTGACGGTGCGTGATAGCGATGTGGATGTCATCAAAGGTCTGGGTGCAGGTGCAGATGATTACATCACCAAACCTTTCAGTCCGACGCAGTTGATCGCCCGTACTCAGGCGGTGCTGCGTCGTGCTGGTCAGCCTCCACCTCCCAAACATATTATTGTCAGAGGTATGCGACTGAATGCCGAACGGAAATTACTGGAACGCCATGATGCTGTGCCCGTGCCGCTTACTCGTCTTGAATATCAATTATTAGAAACCCTGATGCTCAACCAGGGTCAGGTTCTGCCTGCTGACACTTTGATTGACCGTGTATGGGGGCCTACTCAGGGTGACAGTGCCATGCTCAAGCAGCTTATCTATCGTCTCCGGCGCAAGATCGAACCTGACCCTGCAAACCCGATTTATATTCAATCCGTACCAGGGATTGGTTATACGTTGTTAGACGACTTAAGGTCTCCATAATCTTCAGATAGCCCGGTAGTGGTCTATCCCCAGTTTAGTGGAGTAACAGTGGCTCAAGCAACCATCGTGACTGGTGCCGCATAATCAATGCTGGAATGCAGCCGCTGCCGGTTGTAAAACACTTCAATAAACTCGAACACCGCCGTGCGTGCTGCTTGGCGGGTCGGGAAGCGTTGCAAATCAGTCAGTTCAGCCCGTAGCGTGCTGAAAAAACTCTCCATCATGGCATTGTCATACGGATCACCTTTGTCGCCCACCCATTTCTCATTAGGTGACACGGCGCTGAAATCGCGCTTCAGCGGATTGGGTGCAACCGGACGGTTGTGACCACTGTCGGTGGTACGCACGCGCCGTCTCGGACGGCGAAGAGCGTGCATACCGCTTTGTCGCATCAACCGCGCTACATGCTTGCGCGAACAGCGCAGACCCTGGTGGTGCAACGCCGCATGAATACGGGGACTCCCGTACAACCCCCGGCCTGCCTGATACGCCGCCCGGATTGCTTTCAGCAGCGCCGTGTCGTCCTGCTGGTGCTGACTCGGCTCTCGGCTGCGCCAGGCATAGTCACCACTCACCGAGACACCCAACGCCCGACACAATGGCTCAACCCGACCGACCTCACGATGGCTCTCGATGATCTGGTAACTCACGGCTGGCTCCGGCTGACAATGCTCATAGCCTTTTTTAGGATGTCACGCTCCTGCCGCAGCACCTCATTCTCACGCCGCAGCCGCTTCAATTCCGCTTCTATCTCGACCATGCTGCCAGTAGTGACCCGCTGCGCCTGGCTTCCATACAGCGCACGCCACCGATACAAATTGTTGTCGTTGATCCCTAAATCACGCGCCAGCTCGGCGATGGGTTTGCCGCTGCTTTCCATCAGCCGCACCGCTTCCCGCTTGAATTCTTCCGTGTAGTTTTTTCGCTCTGTTGCCATTGGTCTCTACTCCTCGATTCAGTGTACCTGTCTCTTCTTTTTTCCTCCACTGAATCGGGGTAAGTCCAGACCGGGTCAGATCATCACACGCCCAGAGATGTTCTCACTAATGCACGGGATCGTCGGTGAGCACTCTATCAAACGCGCACTCGCTGCCATGTCACCTAACGGCCAGTCGCTGCTACCACACATCACCACACGCGGTGGCCACAACACCACCAATACGGAACCGCTTAAAAGCAAAGCAACAAAATGCTTTGTTGATCAGCAAAAACCGCCCGAAAGTCATTCAACGCCAACTGCACGCCTCGCACATCGTCCCCAGAAAGAATATCGGATGCCGAGTGAAGCGAAGCTATGTCAGTGGTTTGGAATTGAACCAGAGGCTTCACCACAGGATCCGATTCGAATGGAAGATCTACAAAGCGTGAAGCTCTACCGCCAAAAACTGGAATACGAGCTGATCCGTCGCCGACCGGGCCAGTATCCGATGGGGTGGTTAGGGTGTGTCTGCAAACTATAAACACAGGACGATGGAAGCGAGCATTACGGTTGCCAGATAGGTGGTTGCTCGCTTGTCGTAGCGGGTGGCGACGGCACGAAAGTGCTTGAGACGACAGAAAAAG
>JAEZAF010000234.1 GCA_023430545.1 Chloroflexota bacterium | reverse complement strand
TGGCTGAGGCCCATAAACTCCTGGCGATCATGAAGCGGAGCGGTTATCGCTGCCCTGTTAATTCGCTCTCTGAATTGGACACTGGTTAGCCAGTTTCACTGTGATTCCTCTCTATCCGCACAATCTGTCCTACCCTCGTCCAATGCAGACCGAGCGCCGCAGCAATTTGTCGATAGCTCATACCTTGCTCTCGCATGTCAAGAATATCAACGCGGAGCTGTTCTTTGTCGGGATTACGCAAATTGCTTTCAGTCGAGACAGTTAGAGGAATTTCAAAGCAGAGTATATGCCTAGTTAACGGAACGGTGTCCCTCCGCGCAAATTTACTCAGCACATTGTCAGGTTTTGCACGCTTGAATGTCAGATTGCGACATATTTCTGCGAAAAATACTCACAGCTTGGTCTCGACCAGCATACAGATTGGGAACGATCCAAGCTTGTCAATACAATGACGGACGGTCTTTCAATAAGCTGCTCTTTATCCAGTGGTGATATGCGCTGGTTCTTTGACATGAATGCATTTTCGAGAAGTGTATATGCGAATAACCAAGTGCAGTTCTATGCCAACGCACTTCCTGCAGGAATGTATGTTGTCATCTATGAAGCCCGTGCCAGTATTGCCGCAAAATTCGAGGTTCTGCCAGCTCATGCATTCGCGGTGATCATGCTAGATATCTTTTCCCAACGATCCCCGGTGACGGATCGAGCAGGTTCATCCTACCGATCAATAGAAGATGCTTGAAAGCTAAAACAGCGCGGTACGATCCGATCATGCTGCCCTGCTGGTGATCGAATATCGCATCCAGCACAAAGACGGTCATTACTTCTGGATCAGAGAGCATATTCATCTTTTTTATGATGAGTACCTCATGACTTATTGGCTTGACGCTCAGCATGGATGAGCAGATGCAGGCCATCGAGGTGCTCCATAACAGTGTCCCACCGGGATTGTGTATTTTAGACCGTGACTTGCACTATGCTCGGATCAATGAACATCTATGTCTATCAGAAAATTCGCCTGATGTGACAAAAAATCGGCGGGGCCTTACAGACCTCTCTGCCTGTCAACACAAATTAACTTCGCAGCGTTGCCCCGCAGGAATCGCGCAGAATCAGCGCGCTGTATACGAGGCTTTTTACCGGTATATCCGTTTGCCCTGTAATGAGATGGTGGAGTTTTTGAAATGCCAGAATGCCCATTTCCAGTTTGGGGAGGTGGACAGTGGTCAGTGGTGGCCGGGTGTAGGCGCTCTCAAAAATATTGTCGATACTAGCGATGGCGATGTCTTCAGGAATGCGCAGGCCTTCTTCCTTAATGGCTTCCATAGCGCCGATCGCCGTCTTGTCGCTGATAGTGATGACGGCACGGGGATGATGGGCCAGAGCCAGAATCTCTTTCATCTGCACATAGCCCTTGAGTGGGTGTCCCGAAACCGCTTTCGGCATCCACTCCGGCGGTATCAGTAAACCTGCCTCTGCCATCGCTGCCCTGCAGCCGTGTAGCCGATCAACGAGGCTGCTGTATTTGGTCGGCCCGGGTAACACGGCAATTTCTCGGTAGCCCAGGTTCAGCATGTGCCGAGTGATCATGTAGCCAGCGGAGAAGTTATCGCCAAGCACACAGGGAAGCTGCTGGTCATCGATATGGTTCTCGACGAGTACGATCGGTACATTGAATGCTTTCAGTTGAATGACCATCTCTGGTGTGATGTCGCCATCGTTCGCTACAACCAGTCCGGACATCGACTTTATCCCCCGCTGTTTCAGGAGATCCAGCGTTTCGGTCGTTCGATCAAACATCAGCAGATTCACCTGATAGCCTGATCGCTGCGCTTCAGATTGAAACCCACGAATGATGTCTCCGTAGAAGCTGTCCATCATCGCCGGAATCGAACTTTTTTCAATCAACAGACCGAGGGTCTGTACCGAGAGGCTGTCATGGTTGTTCTTCACCACATAACCAAGTTCAGATATTTTCTCCCAGATGCGCTTTGAAGTATCCGGCGCTACACCCGGTTTTTTGTTGATGACAATCCAGACTGCTGACACCGAGACACCAGCAGCACGTGCTACATCGCGCATGCTGGGAGTCGATTTACTCATAAGGTTACTGCCTCTGGCTGTTTACTAAACGGACAGAATGTTTTTATTAAACAGATTGCTTGACTTGTTTAACTTACATTCTTATAATAGGTTCAAAATATCATAAATTGTGAATTATTTCTATGTATTTTGAGTGTCATACCAATAAACAATACACCCTTCTGTTTAGTTCCCATATCCAGACTGCACGCGTCCCTCTTACTCCCCTAGGGATAGGCAATTCCACCGCCGTGCGTACCATCGATGAGTCAGGCAAGCTACCACCCATTTTTGTCGTCGAGCGCAGCCAAACCGAAGCTCAGGAAACAACCGTTTGGTTAGACAGCAGTCACTTTGTGGGCCAGGTCCAGAGTCACTTGGTCACAGGACCTGACATTAAAGCCACAAATACCGCACCAAGTTGGAATCGAAACGACAATACTGTCTGCAGAAAGGAGCCAGCTTAACCGGAACCTATTTGAACCACCGTTAGTTAATGACTGCACATGCGTGTCCATTTTAGTAAAAGCTTTATTTATGGAGGATAAAATGCAAAAGAAAATGTCATTCTTTCTGCTCACCGTAATCCTGATTGCGATATTTGGGATTGGCATAACGCAAGCCCAGGAAGATGCAACTGACCTGTCGCTGTGGGTGTTCGTTGACCGGCATGGTCTTTTTATGCAGCAGCAGGCAGAACGCTGGAATGAAATAAATCCAGACCGCCAGATCAACCTCACCTACGAGCAGATTGATTACACGCAGATGCACGACAACCTGCTGGCGTCGCTGCTTGTCGGCATGGGCGCGCCAGATCTCGCCGACGTCGAGATCAAGAAATTCGCCACCTTTACAAAGGGTGATCTTCACTTCGTTCCATTGAATGATGCCATTGACCCCTATCGTGATGACATCATCGAGTCGCGCCTGGCCCCGTACACGGCAAATGGGCAGAACTATGGTATTGACTACCATCTCGGCGCGTTTGTGGCGTTCTACAATACAGCACTGCTAGAAGAAGCAGGCGTTGACGTCGACAGCATCGTAACATGGGATGACTATATCGAAGCAGGTAAGAAGGTCACACAGGATACCGATGGTGATGGTACGCCGGACGTTTACATGACCAGCATTGAAACGACCGACATCTTCTCCACATATCCGCTGATGCTGATGATGGGCGGCGGAACCTACAATGCGGACGGTGAGATCATTCTCGACAGCCCCGAAAACGTGGAAGCGCTCCAATTTATTCAGGATCTTGTCCATGAACACGGGATCGCACGCACCGCAGCCGGTGGCAATCACCACGCGCCGGATCACTATGTTGCTTTCAGCGAGGGCCAGATCGCTTCGCTGTGGATGCCCCAGTGGTACATGACGCGCTTCCCTGACAACATGGGCAGCGTTCTGGCAGATGTCGCAGTCGTGCGCCCGATGCCCATCTTTGAAGAAGATGGTTATACGACCACGATGGGCGGCGGGACGGGAACCGTCATCACTGACCAGATCGACCCGAGCAAGATCGAGCTTGCCAAAGAATTCCTCGCTTTCTCCAAACTGACCTATGACGCCAACCTCTCACTGTGGACGGATCTCGGCTTCGATCCAATGCGCCTTGACGTTTATGAAGACGAGGCACTGCTGATCACCATGGATGACTTCAGCGGTGAGGTTCCCTTCGAATATATCCGCTCCGGGCTGGGTAACGTGGCACCGGAATACACCGGACCCTTCTATCCTGAAATTGCAACGATTTTCCAGACGACTGCACTTTACGAACTGCTGGAAAATCAGGCGTCACCTGAAGACGTCCTAGCCAATGCATTGTCTGAACTTGAGGCAATGGGAGCCGACGTCGGCGACTAATCAACCACGTTAATAGAAGCGGATACCTCTTCGCGGGTATCCGCTTTCTCCATAATTACTTATAAACGATTGTTTGAGGCAAAGGTAAACCGCCATTGTTAACGCCAATCTACGCGGTATTGAATCACAAAAAGGTCGTCCCTTTGGTGTTTCTAATACCCTTCCTAAGTGTATTCATCGTATTTAAGGTCTATCCGGTCATTATGGCAGTGACAATGAGCTTCCAGAATTTTCAGGGGCTTCAGAGTCAGGAGTGGGTAGGCCTTACTAATTACGAGAACGTATTCAAGTTGGTGCGGTTCAATCAGGCACTCGTCAATACAACGATCTATACGATTGGAACCCTGCTTATCCTCATACCGCTTCCCCTTGTCCTGGCAGTGTTGCTGGATTCGAGACGTGTTGTTCAAAGTACGGTATTCAGAACGCTGATCTTCCTGCCTGCGCTGACTTCACTGGTGGTTGCAGGAACGGTATTCCGTTTGATTCTGGCTGAAGGTGGTTTTCTCAATCTCTTCCTGTCGTCAGCTTTCGACATCGAACCGCTGAGGTGGCTGGAAGTCTCTGAACTTGCACTCCCTTCTCTCATTCTCGTTGCAGCATGGCGCTGGACGGGGATCAATATTCTGTACTTCAACGCCGGTCTGGTGAATATTCCTCGCGAATTCTACGAAGCTGCCGTTATTGATGGAGCGAGTGCCTTCCAGATGTTCTGGCGTATTACGCTGCCGTTACTGCGCCCAACCACGCTTTTTGTCGTCGTGTTGAGCATCATCGGTGGCTATCAGGTCTTTGTCGAGCCATTCATCCTGTACACAGGTGGTGGTGGACCCGGTGACGGTGGACTAACGATGGCGCTGTTGATTTATCGGACGGCCTTTACCTCGTTTAATTTTGGGACAGCCGCCGCGATGGGCGTGATCCTCGCCGCAATTATCCTCGTTTTCTCGCTCATCCAGTTTCGCTTCTTTGGTATGTCTGACAGAGAGGATTGAATTCGATGGCTGAACAAGTTTCCCAAACGGCTGTAGTTCGTGGCAGACAACATCAAGGCCCTCGCATTCGCCCCGACAAAATCCTGCTGACTCTGTTTTTTATTGTGCTGGCATTCGTGTTTGTCTTCCCGCTGTATTGGATGGTGGTAAGTTCACTGCGTCCTGAGGGCCGTATTTTCGTCGATGCATTTGACCTGTTTCCTAGAAACCTGTCATTTGACAGCTACCGGAACCTGTTTGAGCAGGAGCCGTTCGGGCGCTGGATTCTGAACTCGATTTTGCAGACCGCCGGGTTTGCCATCACAGCCCTGTTTTTATGTACCACTGCTGGGTATGCGTTGTCGAAGTTCAGATTTCGTGGTCGCAATTTGCTGTTTCTGCTGATCATTATCGCTCAGATGATCCCATTCCACCTGCTCATCGTGTCACTGTTCCTGATGATCATTCAAATGGGACTGGTGGAGAACTATTTCGGTGCCATTATCCCGATCGCGGCATCTCCCATTGGTCTCTTCTTTATCCGGCAGTACATGCTGTCGATTGACGACGAAATGCTGAATGCGGCAAGGGTTGACGGCGCAAATGAGTATCGAATCTTCTTCTCTATCGTTTTGCCCAACGCCCGTCCAGCAATTGCGACATTATTCATCCTGTTTTCACTTGAATACTGGAATAACCTGCTGTGGCCGCTGATTGTTTTCCGGCAGGCGGAGAATATGCCGTTGGCAGTAGGAATCACTCGCCTGATCAACCAGTACAGGCAGTCATATGATCTGGTGATGGCAGGATCAACCCTGGCAACCATACCGATTATCATCCTTTTCTTGTTCCTGCGTCGGCAGGTGATGGAAGGACTGGCAGCTACCGGCACGGGCATGAAATGATCGCTTTTCGCTCTGCATGAGATACAGGTTCGATCTGCCGCTTGTTTCTATCTGGGCGGCAGAAGTCGTATTCAACTGCCTTAAGTTTCGTAAAACTCGCTTTCACCTAACGTAAATACTGATTGTTACATCACAATTGCCCGCTCAGGGAAGAAGATTTTTTCCAAAAGGGCTTAAATGTACAGTCCCAATGTGCGGCGGCACAATCTGATAATCAGTTCTGGTGATAATGCTATCGACCTCAAGTTCACGCAATTGACGAATAAGCATCTTTTCTGTGATCTTGGGGATCAATCTGCGCAGTTCCCCATACCGCCTGATGTCCTCAGATAATCAGCACTTTCCATTTTCCACCCAGCATATGTAAGGCATCCTCCATCGTTTTCCCTTTCCTGATCACCGCGAAGGCCGTCAACTTGTACCTCATCTTCGACTTGTCACCGCCCCAATTGCCTTTGATACATGAAGGAGGACTCGGCGCTGTAGACAAAGGTTCGACTTGCCCTGCCTAAGCTACCCTGTGCGTTTTTAAATGGACATGAATACGAATTTCTTGACAGCATTAGAAAAGACGATACCATTAAGACAAGTGTGGAAGCGCTTCCACACTGGCATTACACTGAGTACTATCAGGGTTTTTCAATGCCAAATCCAACGATATATGACGTAGCAAAAGCTGCCGGAGTCGGCATCGGGACTGTGTCTCGAGTCCTGAATAACAACACAAGAGTCAGCCCGGAAACTCAGGAGCGGGTTTTGAGTGCAATCCGTGCACTTGGATTCCGGCGCAGCAACGTGGCACGGCAGCTTTCAACAGGAATTCAACACCTTAACATCGGTGTGATTCTACCTTTTATCACCCATCCTTCGTTTGTGGAGCGACTGCGCGGAATCCAGTCGGCACTCGATGATCAAGACAACAACTTTAATCTCATCCTCTACAACGTAAGCGAGCCGGATCGGTGTCACGAACAAATATTGGCAATTGTCGAACAGGCGACAGTCGATGGCTTGCTCATCGCTACGCTGACAGTCTCTGAAGAAGAGAGAGAGTTGTTGATGCAGGCGGGTATCCCGTTTGTTACGTTGAGCGATGAGTGTAGCGGTGAGTTGAACTGTATAAGCCCGGACAATATGCGCGGCGGCTATATGGCAGCGCGACACTTATTGGAGCTTGGACATCGACGGGTCGCCTATGTAGGTGATGAATTTCCAGATATCTATGGTTTTCCAACTGGTGAGTTACGTTACGAAGGTTATCGCTCGGCACTGAAAGAATTCGATCTCCCCTATCGCTCAGAATATGTTTGTCTGGGAGCACACGGTGAAGCAACAGCCTACAGCCTCACTGAGCAACTTCTAGCCCTACCCGACCCACCGAGCGCTATTTTTGCCATGTCAGACATCCAGGCAGTCGGCTGCATTCTGGCTATCCGCGAAGCAGGACTGCATGTGCCAGAAGATATTTCTGTGATTGGATTCGACGATGTGCAATTGAGCCGCTATATCGGCTTAACGACAGTTCGACAGCATCTTGAACAAAGTGGTTATCTCGGAATGCAGCTGTTGCTGGACATGCTCACCACCCCTGAACACGTTGTACCGCGCCATCTGCCACCATTGGAGCTGGTTGTACGAGAAACCACACAACGTTATTCAGGATTTGTATAGATCAGTGTTCGAGGCGAGTGGATGGTTTCTCAATCAGAAGCGCGTCAGACATGGTCGACATCAGTTCTGTTGAGACCATTTGCAGCAATTCGAGCTGACATACAGGAAAGGAGTCGCCTATAAATTCAAGGAAATAAAAGAGTCGGGTAGTAACCCAGCTCTCCAGGCAAATTGCTGCACCTAATTTAATACATAGGAGATATTACATGAAACGCCAACTTTGTTTTTTTCTTTCAGCAGTTGCTTTACTGACAGTGTTTACGGTTTTCGTGCCGATGGTCGTGGCACAGGAAGCCGCGCCTGATTGTGGGACCGAACCGATAACACTCAGAGGCTATTTTGAAACTGGCTTCGATCTCCCCTTCAGACTTACCGAAGAATTCACAAACCAGTACCCAAATGTTACCTGGGATATCAGCCAGGATCAGTTCGCCAACCTCATCAACGCTACGCCGCGTCTGCTCTCGGGTGATAATCCCCCAGATCTCATCAGGCTGCCGACAATGGTCTCGTTTGCCAATCAGGGTCTGCTGATGAACCTGGACGACTACGCCGCTGCTTTCGGTTGGGATGAATGGCCCGTGCCCCAGCTCAACCAAAACCGTGTAGCAGAGGATGGGACTCGCGGTTCCGGATCTCTGTACGCGATGGGTCTTAACTACAGCCTGACCGGAATTTTCTACAACATGGAACAGGCGGAACAGATTGGGATGACCGAACCACCTCAGACGCTTGCAGAGTTTGATGCCCTGCTGGCCGCGGCAAAGGATGCTGGACTTCTTCCCATCATGCAGTGGGGCAGCGCACGCAGCGGTATGGGGCTTGCGTTCCCACTCCAGAACCTGATGGCTGCCTACGGTCCTGTCGAGCCAATCAACGACTGGATCTTCCAGAAACCCGGCGCGACCATTGATACTCCGGAAAACCTGCTAGCAGCACAACACCTGCAGCGGTGGATCGAGAACGGCTACTTCCCGCCTGACATCAATGCCATTGAGTACACCGATGCTAATGCTCGCTTCAGAAGCGGCGAGGGTGTTTTCATTTTCAACGGTGACTGGGAGAACGCCAGCTATGATGGAGAGATGGCTGGAAATGTCGGCTTCTTCCTGATGCCATCCGCTGAAGAAGATGGATCGCCTGCTGCTATGTCCGCTCCGCTCACGTTTGGCATCGCTGCCAACGCCAATAACGCGGACTGCGCTGCGTTTTTCCTCAACTGGGTTGCCACTGACGAGACTGCTCGCCAGATCGGCGTTGACGTGGGTGGCTCCAATCCGGGTGGTCCGTCAGGGATTGAAATGCCGCCAGTTGCTGAAGGCTCGATCACTAACGAAACGCTCGCTGCTGGCCCTGTCATCGGTGAAGCGGGCACGTCGATGGACTTCATCGCTAACGCGACCAGCGCCATCTTTGCTCAGGGATGGACGCCTGAACTGCAGAAGATGGTTGGTGGCAGGCAGGATGCAGCTGGTCTTCTCCAGGCTGTTCAGGCAGAATACGAGCGAGAACTTGCTGAATAACGAGGCTGGGCACAGAATTCTGTGCCCAGTAGATCAACGGTAATACTGATGATTACATCAAATAATCGCTCCGATGATCTCACAGTCTCCCGGCGGATCTTCTTTAAGAGGAAGGTCCGCCGAGAGACCATCATCGGCTGGTTGTTCGTCTTCCCGGCGTTAGCGATGTATGCAACGTTCGTTCTGCTACCGCTCCTGATGAGCATCCAGTACTCGTTCGTTCGTTGGGACGGCATTGGTGAAATGACCTGGGTTGGTCTCAGGAATTACGAGACGATTCTACAGGTCCCTGATCTGCTTGAGACCATCTTTAATGCCTTCCGGTTGGTCATCTGGTTCAGCTTCATTCCAGTCGCACTAGGTCTCGTGGTCGCGAACATCATCCACCGCGTCGCGATAGGGAAACTTGGCACGATAGCCCGGACGGTTCTGTTCCTGCCTCAAGTTATTCCACTTGTTGCAGCCGGAATTATCTGGGGTTGGCTGCTGTCTCTTTCCGGCCTGATCAACCAGATTCTCAGCACAATTGGTCTTGGAGCCATAACGCGCGCCTGGCTGGGCGATTTTGATACAGCACTGCCAGCGGTCGGCCTTATCGGCGTCTGGGTACTGCTGGGATTCTGCACCGTCCTGCTGTTGACCGGCATGACAAAAATTGACCCTTCCCTCTATGAGTCCGCACGGATCGACGGCGCAAGCTGGTTCGCAGAATTCATCAAAGTCACTTTTCCCCTCCTCAGGAATGAGATCGGCGTATGCCTCACCGTCACAACGATCGCTGCGCTCGCCGCATTTGACATCGTCTATATTTCGACCGCAGGAGGGCCCGGTAACTCGACCGCAGTCCCCGGAATCCAAATTTATATCCTTGCCTTTACCCAGCAGCGGATCGGCTTGGCATCCGCACTGGCTGTTATGCTCATGCTGCTCGTCCTGGTCGTCATTATCCCTATTCAGCGCCTGAGTCGGGAGGTCACTTAATGAAAGTTGCACGCGGCGAACTCTACACCGGGCGTGCCTTGCTGGTAGGTCTGATGGCGCTCACGATACTACCGTTCATCAGCATCTTCATAACTGCGCTGCATCCATCGGGAACCGTGCCCAGGGGGTTCGAATGGCCCGCAGATCCACAGTGGGGCAACTTCATCGAAGCCTTCAACGTGGCGAACATGACTGCGCTCCTTGGGTCAAGCATTTACATTGTGCTTGCCGTGGTGCCGATAGCCCTGCTTATCTCGACCATGGCAGCGTTTGCTATTGGTCTCCTGCGCATTCCCGGTTCACGCGCACTTCTGTTCCTATTCGTGTTTGGCTTGACACTTCCTTTCGGGGGGATCATCGTCCCGCTCTACTACCTGGAGCGGGCGATGGGAATTTACAATACCCGACTGGCGATTGTGCTGCCGTTGATCGGCTTGTATATGCCGTTCGCGGTCTTCTGGATGCGTGCACATTTCGTCAACATGCCCATTGAGATCTCCGAAGCAGCCCGCGTTGACGGTGTGACGACATGGGAGCTATTCTGGCGCATACATCTCCCACTCGCACGAGCGCCGATTGCATCACTCGGGATTCTTATGTCCGTGTGGACGTGGAACCAATTTCTTCTTGCCTTAGTGCTCGTCGAAGATCCGACACAGCGAACGATGGCAGGTGCGCTGGGAGCTTTCCAAGGACACTATGCGACTGATATTCCTCTGCTGTGCGCCGGCACAATCCTGATCCTGCTTCCTACCCTCATCATCTTCCTACTCTTCCAGCGCCAGATCATCGCAGCGCTGCTTCAAGGTTCGGTCAAGGGATAGATAGAGGGATCCCTTTTCTAAACTAATAGCGAGCATTTAAGAGCAACAGGACTTCGTGCGCTTCATCAGTGGATACCCGAAGACAGCCCATGATATACGCTTCGATGAGTAACTGCGTTCACCTGATGGCCTAATCACCTTGGCAGCAATTGACACTGACTGGAAGACCTGCAGCGTTTACTGGGTGGTCTTCTCAAAGACGTTTGCGACGTGTCTACTCAATCGATTGCAACAGTTTCAGGGTATGTCAATCCATTGAGCATACCCATCTTGTTAAGCGAATGACCTAGTAGACTTCAAATATTTTCGTGTAAGCCCGACCCGTTCATCCAAGCAATCTTATCCATGCTTAGGCAGTTTCAATGCCCACAAAATTATCTTTTCACGCTCGCTGAATGATCTGTCTTGACTAACCTGTTCATCTCATTCCGCTCCCTCAACTGGCTCTCAAAGAACATCTCCAACGCGACCGTGACCACCCCAAGTCGACTGACCAGTGTGTAGTTCGAGACGGGCAAGTCGTTGGGGATTATAGAATCCTCCACCAATATCGAAGGAAAAGATTAGATCAGGAAATCATCTATCTAATACCTCTAACATTTACCATTGAAGGTTGATCGTTTTAGCCACGAACAATCTGCCAGACTCTCGTCCAGTGGATACCAAGTGCTGCAGCAATTTGTCGATAACTCATGCCATCGGCTCGCAGAGTGAGAATCTCGGCACGGAGCTGCTCTTTATCAGGATTTCGCAGATTACTTTCAGTTGAGGCTGTCAGCGGAATATCAAAGCGGAGTATGTGCCTAGGGTGTGTCTGCAAACTATAAACACAGGACGATGGAAGCGAGCATTACGGTTGCCAGATAGGTGGTTGCTCGCTTGTCGTAGCGGGTGGCGACGGCACGAAAGTGCTTGAGACGACAGAAAAAG
>JAEZAF010000104.1 GCA_023430545.1 Chloroflexota bacterium | reverse complement strand
GTGATCCGTGCGCTGAAGAGGCGCGGCATCCCGGCCTGATGCGGCACGATGTCGTCAGCGCTGGCCTTGTCCACCACCGTGATCCCGGTAAAGCCTGCCGCTTCCATCATCGCCGTATAGTTACCTGCGTCGATGGCCCCGGTCACACACTCTGCCCAACGGCTCATATCAGCGCGCAGTTCTTCGCTGAAGTCGCCTTCGGTCACAATATCACTGATGGAGACACGTCCGCCCGGTTTCAGCACCCGCAGTGCCTCGCGGAAAACGGCTGGCTTATCTGGTGACAGGTTGATCACACAGTTCGACAGAATTACATCGACCGTGTTGTCCTCGACCGGCAGGGCTTCGATCATCCCCTGCCGGAACTCAACATTCGTCACATCCAGTCGGGCTTTGGCGGCGTTGGCCTTTTCCAGCATTGCGGGAGTCATATCGACGCCAATCACATATCCCGCGGGCCCCACACGCTGCGCGGCCAGAAAGCAGTCGATCCCGCCGCCGCTGCCCAGATCCAGCACCGTTTCACCTTCGTGCAGCGTCGCAATGCTGACCGGATCGCCGCATCCCAGGGACAGATTCACGGCATCCTGCGGGACGCCTTCCAGCATTGCCGGATCGTACAGGGAAGGCTCTGTGCCACAGCACGCGCCGGAGTCCGTTGGTCCGCAGCAGGACACCGCCTGCGTTGTCCCCGCGCTGGCGGCAATCGCCCCATAGCGGGACTGTACGGCGTCATGAATATCGGGGGATTTTACATCGCTCATTGTGAAGTTCCTTTCATCACCGGTTATTACACAATAAGACGTGCATTTCCGACAAAGGACGCAAACTGTTTCGGTTGCGGGATCTGTTGTAGGATTTCGTCAGCGCATTGCACAGGCCACACAGGAGAGACAAGCCAATGTATGGATTATTCGGAAAGATCACCGCGCAGCCGGGACAGCGAGACGCCCTGATTCGCATTCTGCTGGATGGGATGGGACCTGATCAGGGGCTGGAAGGCTGCTATCTGTATGTGGTAGGCAGCGCACCCGATGACGAAAACGCCATCTGGATCACCGAGGTATGGAGAAGTCAGGCGGATCATCAGGCGTCGTTGTCACATCCGGCAGTGCAGGAAGCGATCCGTCAGGGGCGACCGCTGATTGCAGGCATGTCTGACCGGGTGGAGTTCACGCCGCTCGGTGGTCTCGGCCTGCCGGGAAATGCCGAGGACTAATGCGCTAGTTCTGGGCGCTGTGATCGTTGCAGTTGCAGGTGCTTCCACACTGATTCACACAGGTCTGGCTGCGCGGCGTGTAGTCGATCACCGTGCCATAGCGGTCAAGCTGAAAGTGACAGCACGCCAGCATCATCTCGTGCAGCAGTGCTCGCCCACGCTGCACACGGGATTTCGCGCCGGACAGCGAGAGTCCGAGCCGTTCGGCCATTTCCCGCTGTGACATCCCCTCAAGCTCGGCGAGGATCACCGCCTGCCGGTAATGTTCGGGAAGCTGGTCGATCATCAGGCGCAGGCTGAGCGCCAGACGCTGCCGCATCTGTTCGGCCTCAGCATCCTCGTCTGACGTGTCGGCTGATATTCCCGCCAGCAGGGTGCCGGTCTCATCCAGCGGGGCATTGGGTTTCAGACGCCGGTAGTAATCGTTGACCGCATTGCGGGCGATCTGATAAACCCAGCCCTGCAGCCGTTCCTCATCACGTACATGACTGAGATTAGTGTGAATTTTCACATACACATCCTGAAGCAGATCGTCAGCGGCGGCGGGATCATCGACCCGTGCGCGGATGAATTGCGCCAGCGGCGTGTGAAAGGTTTCCCAGATGTGTTCGGTCAGCAGCGATACCATTGCAGTGTCCCTCAGTATTTGCCGTCATTATGTCCCATAGATAAGACGCAAAGCCCTGTCAGAAGGACGCAAACTCGTGCTGATGATCTTATCATGTCATCGTCTGATCGACAGCATCGTCCGGCATATCGCGTGCCACATCCGGTGGGATATCCTGCGTATCAGCCTCGCCGGTCCGCTGACGGGCATCCGCCAGATCGTCGCGTTCACCAACCTGAATCCGCGTGAAGTTGCGATGTGCCGCGATCCCAATTGAATGTGCCGAGACCGGCGCGGACAGGATCAGGAAGCCGATCAGGACGATCCCTTTGAGGAAGATCTCCGGCACGAAGATGATGGTCCCAAAGATCAGAAAGGCGACGCCCAGTGTCGCCACTTTGCCCGCCGAGTGAATGCGGGTGAATACATCCGGGAAGCGAAACAGGCCGATCACACCGACTGTCGAGAAGATCACGCCCACCCACACGAAGAACAGGCCCACATATGGCATCACAGCATCCATCAGAACAGACGCCCTTCGCTCAGGTAACGGGCAATCGCCAGTGTCCCGACGACCGAAAACGCCGCCAGCGCAATCCCGACATCGATGAGCAGCGAGGAACGCTGGTTCAGGGACAGGGCGACGATGATTCCGATCAGTACTGCTGTCATGGTGTCGATGGCCTGCAGGCGGTCCGCCGGGGATGGCCCCCGCAGGACACGGAAACTGCATGCCAGCAGCAGAATCACCATCACGACCAGGGCAAGGTTCAGTCCGCCGTCAATGAATGGATTTCCACTCATCCTATAATCCTTTTCAACAGTTTAAGACGCCGTTCCTGCTGGGTCCGCAGGAGGTTATCAGCGTCATCTATATCCAGACAGTGCACATACATCAGATGATTCTGCTCATCGAAATCGACGACCATCTGCCCCGGTGTGATGGTGATGCCATGTGCCGAGAGTCCGGCGACTACCGAGCGCGGATCACCGACCTCGACGCGGACAATCCCCGGATTGATCGGGCGTATTCCGATTACGCGCTGGAAAACATCGATCCCGGAGATGAAAATATCCCATATCAGGATCAGAAGATAGATAACGGCGGCCACAAACTGGAACGGCAGCCTGAGTGGATCGAAGCTGCTGCCGCTGCGCCGCAGAAAAAATGTCGCCAGCACAATGCCGATCACATAGCCGACCATAAAGCCTTCGATATTGACCTGCTGTGTCAGCACCATCCATGCAGCAGCCGGGACAACGGCCAGCAGCATCGCGCGCATGATGAACGAGAACATCGCGACTCCTCTTTCAGAACCCGCCAAGCACGGCGTTGATATAAATCTGTGGAGCCTGCAACTGCGCGACCACCTGCGTCGCCAGCGTGACCAGCGGCCCCGCGTACAGCCCCAGCAGCAGACAGATACCAATCAGGATGGCGGGTGCATACGGCTTATCGCCGTAATCCTTCATCGCCGCAGTGGATTCCCCAGGCTGCCGCTGGAAGATAAGCTGCCATGTCCGCATGGTGTACAGCAGCGTCAGGATTGATCCCCCAAGCACCAGCCCGAACACCAGCCAGCTGTTGGCTTCGGCCCCACCTTCAATCAGCGACAGTTTGCTGATGAAGCCGTTCATCGGCGGCAGGCCGGTCAGGGCCAGCGCCCCCAGAAAGTACAGCACATTGACCTGTTTCATCCCGTAACCTGCGCCGCCCAGATCTTTCAGCCGCGCCGTCTTGGCCTGTGTGTAACTGGCGACCAGCCCGGTAATCATCAGCATGGCCGATTTGATAAAGGCGTGGTTTACGGCATAGATGATTGCCCCGGCCAGCGCGATCGGATTGCCCCAGCCAATGCCGACCAGAATGAACCCGACCTGACTGAAGGTTGAATAGGCCAGCATACGCTTGGCATCATACGTCCGCAGGGCGCTGAAGCCGCCGAGGAAGATGCCGATCAGACCCAGCACCACCAGTGTCTGCTGGATCAGAGGTGCTTCAATGGCGAACATCAGCGTGGTGATGCGGATAATCCCGTAAACGCCGACCTTGACCACCACGGATGACAGCAGCGCTGACAGCGGAGTGGGCGCGGTGGTGTGAAAGTCTGGCTGCCAGAAGTGAAACGGAAACACCGCACTTTTCAGCAGGAAGGCACACATCAGCATCAGGGCGGAAGCCTGCGCCAGCACCGGACGTTCACCCGATGCCAGCAGCCGTGCGATGTCCGCCATATTCAGCGTGCCGAAAGTCGCGTAAATGGCCGCAATCCCCAGCAGCATGAACAGCGTCCCCATCGCCGCGATCAGCAGATACTTGATGGCCGCTTCCAGCCCCAGTGGATTATCCGAGATGGCGACCAGCACCACCGAGGCCGTGACCATCAGCTCGGTAAAGACGAACAGCGTGAAGATGTCGCCAGTGTAGAAGGTGCCGTGCAGCCCGGTGATCATCGCCATCAGCACCGGCATAAAGGCCGGATACGTCATGCATTTGTCGCGGCAGGTGACGACGTACAGCACCACACATACGACCACTGTAGACGCCATGACGAGAAACAGCGCCCCCAGCATATCGGCAACGAAGACGATCCCATACGGCGGTTCCCATCCTCCCAGACGATAGATCTGAATCTGGTCGGTCGAAATACGCTGATACAGCACGATCAGGCCGCTGACCCATGCCGCGACCGCCGCCAGCAGGCCGACGTAACGCTGCGCGGTGTTATTGCGTACCAGCAGCAGGCCGGCGATGATCCCGGCAAAAGGGAAAAAGACAGGTCCAAGCAGAAGCAGATTATCGTCCACTCGTTTGTTACCCCTTCAGGCTGCTGATTTCGTCAGAATTCACAGTGTGATAGCGGCGTGCCGCGATGTTGATCATCCCCAGCAGCAGGGCGTAGGAACCGAAGCTGATCACAATCGCTGTCAGAATCAGTGCCTGTACCAGTGGATCGCTGGTCTGCCCATTGGGGATCGCTTCGGCGGCTGATGCGACCTTTTCAGTGATGACGTACGGCGGGACATCCCCGTCGAATGCACCAGCGGCGATGAAGAACAGGTTGATAGCGGTAAACAGGATGTAAAACCCGATCGCCACCTTGATCATATCCCGCCGCAGGAGCTGAAAGACGCCCAGACCAAACATGATGCCGGTTGCGATGGCGAATAACTCATTCATCGCCGAAGAACTCCTTCTCAAATTCACGCGGGTGCGCAATCGCTTCCATAATGGTGCTTGCGCCGCCCAGTACCGTGAAGAAAATGCCTAACTCGAACAGCAGGGTGGATGACAGATGCAGGCCCGCAGGCGCATCGCCGAAATCAATTGCCCGCAGGAATGGCTGACCCATCAGCATCGGCAGCAGCGCGTTGGAAAATGCCAGCAGCAGGCCAACGACGATAAAACGCCCCGGTCGCAGCCAGCTCAGGTATTCCCGCGCCTCAAAGTAGCCGAAGATCACATACCACGAGGCGATCACCAATCCCAGCACCACACCGGCGGTAAAACCATCACCCGGAGCAACGCCGCCGTACAGGATATGCGCCAGCGCGATCAGGACGGCGAACGGCAGGACGAGCTTGGCCCCGGCCCGTGTCATTGGGGTGGAAAGCCTTGACTGCGCCCGTTTATCCTGAAGTGCCCCCGTATCCTCTTCGAATGCGCGATGCCGTGGCAGCATATTTGCGTTAGGCACTCTGTTCAGCGGTGCCCAGTTGATCAGCTCACGTGTTTTCGGCAGTGTCAGGATCGTTAGTACACCCAGTGATGCAACCGTAAACACCGTGATTTCGAGTAGGGTATCCATCCCTCGGAA
>JAEZAF010000102.1 GCA_023430545.1 Chloroflexota bacterium | reverse complement strand
TTCGGACGTCCCGTTTTCGGTTTTTCAGGCGGCAGCAGCGGCTTGATTTTCTCCCATTGTGCGTCTGTTAATTCGTGTCGTTTGATCATGTCTCTATTTTAACCGGGTTTGCAGACAGACCCTAGATACTTGGTATATCCAGAACAGGAAAGACAAATGGGAACAACAAGGACAAGTTACAGTAAAAATCCCATTATCCTCAAAGCTCGACGCACAGATGGTTGATCTGCTCAGAAAATATGTTTGGGAGAAGCATCACAAACAAGGTCTTCGTAAAACAGTTGATCTCATAAATGAAACCAGTAGCGACTATCGAGTAAAAATTGATTTTGTCGAGAATGATACATGGGTTGTAGTAGATTCAAAACATGATGATGCTATCCCTACCATAACCCCACTAGACTCTGAAGCAGAAGTTGCGCTTCAAAGAGCGTTGGAACTTGGAATCCCATTACCAATTACAGGAAAATTTGGAATAACTAACATCCCATCGATTCTAATTGGAGAAATGGAACTCGTACAGTTATCTATCATCCCGAGATTGATGGATTTGCCCACCTTTCCGATTCGGCTGCAATACTTTGATGAGAATGATCAAATCATATACGAAACAAAATACGTTGATATGACACCGATCCAGCATGGATCGGTGATTAAGAAATGGCAGGGTAATGCGCTTTCAGATTCTTTGAAGTACGTAATAGAGTATAATGCTGCTAATCAAGCATATTCATTTAGCTTTGGATTACGGGACGGCGAAAAGAACCCCACACAGATAAGTCGTTTTTTTGACGCTATCAAAGAGATTGGTCAAGCCAAGCGTTGCCGAGTTCTCGATCCCCGCACCGATAATGTATTCATCGATAGCGCTTTGATACCTGATTTCCAAGTATCAGATCAAACCAAAGCAATTGAGGCACTATCAAAAGCGCTAGATACAATACAAAGCTTTACAGGTAAGGTCATAGAGATGCCGAGCACATTTTCAGGCGATGACATTATGTCAGCTGAAGGGGTAGCTGGTGTGTTGAAAACAGGTGTTTATGCTCAACTACTTGACGGAATATTTCCCCAAGAGGATTTTGTACTCATTCTAACTGGAACTAAAGAGTGGGCAAATCATGTGATAAACAGTGTAAACAATGATTCAGAACCAGCATCATATACACATGAGGGACCAGCAGAGGTTCATGCAACTGTGCTTGGACACGAAATTAACCTGGGTCCGTGTGAATATGTTTTTGAAGATTTGCAACTTCTCAAAAAACATTCCGAGTCAGAAGATGAGGTTCAACTTGTCTTTACTTTTAGTCGAGAAAAAGCCTTTACTCGCTTTCTTCAATGGTATAAAAAGCTGTAATTTGTGCCTGATTTTGCTACTGGCAAAATCAGGCATTCTAATCAAGAAAATTCAGCGCATCAGTTGGATGGCAAAGCGATAACTCCCCACCTGAAGCGCCCCATACGGTTCATCCGCCCAATACCAGACCAGCGTCAGGTTCACTGCCTGCTCTGGCAATAGTTCAAAAGGTTGCATTCCCTCTGCAGGGTTGCGCGGACCGGGCGGGTCTGGCGCATAACCGAGCGCCAGCCAGATGTCATCCGGCGTGAAGGTCACGGGAGTGGTCTGCCCGTTGTAAATCCGCAGGCGGGTTGTAATCTGCCCCTCAATGGTGGTCACGCTCACCAGCCGCACATCAACACCGTCGTACTGCACCTCGATCTCGGGCGTGGTCAACGTGAAGCGGAACGATACTGCCTGCCCGCCGCTATCCGAGATGACCAGTCGCCCGCTGGGAAAATCCACAGGTACGATGTAGCCTATAGAGGCTGGGATGAGCGATAGCGAGGGGATGTTGAGGGGTATTGCATCGTAATCCGCTATATCCAGTGCCAGCGTGTTGGGCAGATAGACCTGACCGCCCGCGTCGTAGACTTCGACACGCCAAAGCGAGGTATCCAGCTCATCCGCGCCTGCGCTGACATCCAGATTGAATAACAGCGCCTGCTGACCTGCGGGTACATCAGGACTGTTAGCGACGGTTTGCACATCGCGCAGGGTGAGCATCGCTGCCTCTCCAAGCTGGAGCGTTTCCCCAATGACCCCTTCCTGCACGCTGAAGCTCAGGCCGACCAGTTCCCCGCCGCGTGAGAGTTCCTGCTCCGGAGGATAGGTCGCCGTCACCAATGTGCGTGTCGCGGTGGGTAAGCCATCCGTGTCCGTTTCGCCAATCAACAGCAGCACCAAGCCTGGCCCGACCTGGCGGAAGATACTGGTATCACTGCGGCGCACGTCAGTCTTCGCGGCGAATTCGTAGCGCAGGATCGTACCGGTGTTCATTGTCAGGTTAAAGACCGTGCCTTCCTGCATGGAAGCAAACCAAGCGGCGTTTTCCTCCGAATAGGGGATACCGATCACCGGACGAACGGACATACCACTGACGAATGAAGCGATGTCAGGGTTAAGGTCATAGTTCCATTCGGCTGCACGGACAGTACGCCGCTGCACCACCCACACGCGCGGCGCGGAATCATCTTCGGGTAAAACCACCTGCAAATTGACCGGATAGGCGACAGCCCGTTCACGATCTCCACTCGTAATCACATCGTCCTGCGCTTCGAGTGCGAGGGGTGTGGGGGTGGGACTGACAACAGGTGTCGGAGTCGGACTGACTTCTGGTGTGACTTCCATCTCACCTTCACTGGAATTACCACCACCGAACAAACGCGGTAGAAGCACGCCGACAAAGACCAGCGCCAATAACCCGATCATCATCAGCATCTTTGGTGACGGTTTCCCGGATGCCGTCACTTGTGCATTGTCTGCCGTATCGGGCAGGTCATTCTCACGCGCAGCTTCCTGAACACGGAGCGGTGTCCGTGCCCAGCGTGACCCCACCGGAACGAGTGCTGACTCATCGTAGCGCTTGAGCAGTTCGGCAGCCACCTGCCGTTCGAGTGTGTCCGAACCAATCGCACCAGCATTCCGTACTTCACGGTCATAAGCCGTGCGATAGGCCCGTTGGCGTTCGGTAGGTACGAGTTCCCACAGCGCCTGCAATTCTTCCAGCGAAAGCGCCTGAAGTTCGTCTATGGTGTGAAACCGCAGTTGTTCGATCATGAGCCACCTCCAATCACGTTGCCACTGCCGCCCATCGCTGACTCACGTTGCATGGCGCTGTCATAACCATCTTTAGCAGGGGCTTGTACATTAACCTGCACCGTCGGATCGACGTTCACATTCACCTGCGGTTGCGGGTTCTCGACAGGTACGCGCATCGCGCCGTAAGCCGTGATCTCCGGCGGCAGCATCCGGGCGCTGTGTTCCAACCGATCTACCTCATCCCGCGCCTTGACCCATGACACGTTCTGCGTGGTCTGCACCTGGCTGTCCAATAAATCACGAGTGGCGGGTTGCATCTTGCCTTCGGGGGAAGCCTGCACCTCGCGTACCACCTGTTCGGTCTGTTGGGTAGACAAACCCAGCTTCAGTGCCTGATCCACGAACAGCCCAAATCGCGCTAAGTCACGCTGGATGGGCGAGCCGCCCGTTTCCTGCGGCGTGACGCCGACAGCTCGCGCGATGCGATCACCTACTTGCAGATGGTCAATGCCGGTGTTTGTGGGCTGCCCATCCTGCTGGCGCTCACGCTGCACCTGACCCACGACATCGCCCATAACACCAGCAACATTCGGTACGCCTGCCACACGCATTTGCCCCAGCATCAACTGCATTTGCATCTGCGCCGCACGTAACAACGCATCCGCCGCCTGTTCGAGGCGATCACCCCCGCCTGCGCCACGATCCTGTGTCAACATCGAACCCAATGTGGAATGTGTGCCGGTGTGGGCGCGCAGAGCATCAGAGATGTGCTGTTCCATCTCTTCACTGACCATCTCGGCATTGTGGTCGCTGCGCTCGCGTTGACGGCGGGCTTCCGTATCGCCAGTGCTGGTTGGTGCGGTTAATGCTGACGTTTCCGTCAGGGGACTAATTGGGGTAAAAGTACCCATGCGACGTGGACGCACCCGATCTGGTAAGTTGCCCGGCAGCATCTCGCCCTCACCATCTTCAAAGAATTCCGTGCCGGCATTCGCGCCACGCCGACGGGCGCGACGCGGGATCGTCCAGCTATCCAGCCCTTCACCCACCGCTGGAACCAGCATGGGACGATTGACCACCTGCCCCTGTGTATTGACCTCTGCCTGTGATGGATCACGATTACTGAGCAGCGATGCGCCGACCATTGGCCCCGTATAACGCCCGACAACGGGGATATTGCGTGCTACCTGCCGGGTGACGCTGCCTTCAGTGAACTGCTCCGCCGCTTCGCCCAGCGCGGTATTTCGTGCGCCAGGTAGATAGGCCAGTGTGCGTGCCGCACCGCTGAGAGTCTGTGAACCGCCAAAGGTCACACCTGCCGCCTGTGCCATCGTCGCCCCACGATTGAGCGCAGTCATGCCTGCCATTGCGCTGGAACCGACTGTGACCGCCGCGCCTGCTGCCAATGCGCCAGCCCCTGCGGTTGCCAGTGCCGCTGTGCCCGGTGACACCATCACCCCGCCCGTGACCTGACTCATGGCGTTGAACAGGCGGTTGAAGCTGTTCCAGACGGCTTTGATGCCCGACCACATGGTGATCAGGATAAAGACCAGACACAGCAGACCGATGCCGATGATGGCAGCCGCACTGCCGGTGGCCGCGCCTGCCAGGAAGAACCCAATCACCAGCGCCTGAATGAGGGCGATGATGGTGGTTTGCACAATGAGTTCAATCCACTGATTGATGATATTCTGGGCGATGCTCTCGGTGCGCTTGAAAAAGGCGAACAGGATGGCGATGCCAAACGAGATGAAGGTGATGCCCATCGCAATCGTGATGAGTAGATGCACCACCTGCTCAATCAACGCGAAGATCAGCAGCGGCCAGGCGGTCAGCGCCCGTTGTTGCGATGCCCCTGCCCATGACACCGCCGCCGTGCGTTCATCCCCGGTCAGATCATCCCAGGTGATGGGTGCTGTATTGTGATCGAAGTAAGCCCCTTCCATGTTCCAGTCCATCGGCACCACCGATGTGCCGCCCACGCCTGCCCAGGTGGAAGGGTTAGGGTTTTGCAGGTAGATGCCACATCCCGGCGAGAATACTGGTTGGGGATAACCCATCACGTCCTGGGCGTGACCACGAAGATACGCCATTGCAATATCCAGCCCATCAATCGCCCCCGGTCCGGTTGCGCCGGGCAGATACACGTCGAACTGGTCGCACAGCAATCCTAAATCCAGATCGCTGGAGCTGACCTGTGAGAGCGATGAAAAGTCGCCCGAGTTATTATTCAGCCCATCCAGCACACTGACATACATCACCTGCGCGATGTTCAACCGGAAGTCGTTCATACCCTGGTAGAAACTCGGCCCGATGGCAAAGAACAGCACACCCGCCGCGTACCACGTGAGTGCGTTGCGCGGGCTGACGACATCCAGCCGCACCAGCGCCGCCAGCATATAAGTCAAGCCCAGCACCAGCAAAGCGATGATGAACATGTAGCTCACCGCGATGCGCAGGCTGTCATTGGTCTGCGCGATGATCGGCACGAAGGCGTTCTCAATCAGCCACTGGTTAATCAGCTTGATGGTGTAACCCGCCATGATGACCGCCTTTTGCAGGCTCCAATGCACCCCGGCCATCATCACAATCACACTGTAGATGAATTCGTCTATCATCCGTCCAAAATCAGGCATGGCTCCTCCTCTCTTCTTAATCCGCCACGTCACCGGAACAGTACGGGTTGCTCTGGTTCGTCCAGGTGATACGGTTGCCGCCGTCGCCATCCAGCAGATAGGCGAACTGGCTGACGTTCCCGACAGGGATGTAGGCCGCCAGGCGATAGATTCGTGTCGCGCCGGGCGAAAGTGGGTCGTAGTTTTCATTGCTGAAGCCTGCCGCGTTCATCGCCGTTTCCGAGGTGCGCCATGTACCTGTTTGTTCGCCATTCGCGGTCGTGACACGGGTAATCATCATCAGCGCAGGTGGGATGGCTTCATAGGTTGATGTGCCGACGTTGCGGACTTCCAGGCGCCATGTCACCAGGTGCTGCGTGTCCGCAGGCTGAACCTGCACGTTCTGCAAACGGAAACGCAAACGAAGCGGTGCGCCCTGCTGACCGACAAACACCGCATCGCCCACATAAAAATCCTGCGGCGGCGCGATGGTGTAGGGTGTGGGTGGAATGACGGGCGGCGGAAGTGGTGTTCCGGGAAGCACCGTTGCTGTCGGTTGTGGGATCGGTGTCGGACAGGTATATTGCGCCTGATCGATGACGACTGTGCCGCAGGCCAGCGCCGCGAACATCAGCATCACTGGCGCGATTAAGACGTAAATCGAGCGCAGGAGCATCCCACGCTGAACTTCCTCTAGGGAGCGTTCTTCGTTCATCTGATTCCTCATCTTTAAGGGATTAAGCCCGGCTGATTGCCTGGTTGCAGGAGCAGGGTGAAAGCGACCTGCCCGCCGCCGCGACTGCGTGGGATTTCCCACACTTTGCCAAAATACGGCACGACGACTCGTGCCTGTGCGGATGTGACCACCTGTAACTGCGCGAAGCCCTGCGCGTCGGTGAATGCCTGCGAGATCACCCGGTTCGTCCCCACCTCGACCACCCGCACTGAAATCCCCGCCACGCCTTCGGCTGGATCCACCGCGCGATTGCCGTTCTCGTCGTAGGCAATGACCACCGAAACACTCAGTAGTCCGGGCGCGATGGGTGTTGTGGTGGGTTGTAAGGTGGGCGGCGCGGCCACCAGTTCCACGCCTGCCGCCGGACGCAGTTGGGGTGTGGGTGTGGCGCTCTCCGCGGGTGGTGGAATAATCAGGGTGTTGGCTGTGCCACGGAACACCTGAATGGCATCCAGCCCGACGACATAGCCTTCACTGGCGTTGTTTTTGCGCTGTGAACTGCGGATCGTGAGCGTATGTGCTCCCGGACCGACAAAGTACACCTGTGTGCCGGGAAAGTGTAGTTCCGGTGCGTAGGCATCCACCGTGTCGATCACCACCCCGTCCACGATGATGTCAAACATGCCCATGTTCTGTGCAGCCACATAGCGGATGCGTAAGCCTTCGCCTTCAAAAGGGAAGGTTACATAGCTTTGCACGTGCTCCGAGCGGTGATACTGCCCCCGGCTGGCATCGGCGATCTGGCGCGGCTGCCAGGGCGTGCTGTACTGCACCAATGGGTGATCCGACTCGAAGCTGTACCAGCCCGAATATGGCGGCGGTTCATGGGTCGCATCTGGTAGCGGCTCGATGGGCTGTGGCGGCGCAGGCAGTAAAATTGTGCCGAACGGAAAATCCGTCGGTGTCGGCGGGATGTAGACCCCCGGCATGACCGCGCTGATCTCCAGCACCCGCGCTGAGAGCGTCGGTGTCAATGTGGGAAGCGCCGTTGTAGTCGCTGTAGGTGACGGCGTGACGGTTGGCGTGCTGGTCGCGGTTGGGGTATGGGTTGCTGTTGGCGTGTGTGTCAGTGTGTGGGATGGCGTGAGCGATGGCAGGATAATCTGGGTCGGTAATGCCACCACATCGTCATTCTGCGACTGGTGCAATACAAAAACGGCTACCCAGACCGCCGTGGTCAGCGCCGCCATCATCAAGAGGATAAACACATGAATTCGCCGCATACACATCGCCTCCGCTGTTACTACCCTTTCATGGTAGTGGAGGCGATGTCTGGAACCCTGTAGGATTACCAGTTTGGGGTTAGCAGTTTTTCAGGATCGCATCGCAAAATTTCGGCGTTGTGAAGCTGGATCAATCGTGGGGATAGATGAAGCCCTCAGCCGCCGCACGCTGGATGAGATGTTCGTTCGTTTTTGCACCGAAGCGACGGCGCAGTTTCTCGCGTACCCAGTACACACGGCGCTTGTCGATGCCCAGCCGTTTGCTGATCTGCCCGGCGTGTTCGCCATGCGCCAGCAGTTGCAGCACCTGCCGCGCTTCCGGATCGAGCCGTTCGTTGGCATTCGGGGATTGCATGGCGATGAGGTATTCGGCATTCGCTGTCGGTGACAGATACGGACGATCCAAGAGAACGGTGTCAATCGCCGTCACCAGCAGTTCGCATAGATCATCGCTCTTATAAAGATAACCACTCACACCGGCACTGAATAAATCGCGGATCAGCAGCCCATCCGCCAGTCCGCCCATGACAATGACCTTCAGACCGGGGCGCACTTTGTGGATGGCTTCCACCGCGCTCAGGATATCGAGGTTATGAATCCACTCGCTTAGCACCACGACATCAGGATAACCCGCTTCAATCGTTTTCAGCAGATCATCCATACAACGGGCTGTCCCGACCACATGGAAACGATGGTCGGCGTTCAGCACGGACTGTGCGCCTTCGATCACCAGATCGGCATCATCTGCCAGGACAATGCGTATCGCCATAACACCTCACTCCAATACTCTGTGTGCTTATCGCCAGCGTATCATGGTTCAGGGGTTGGCGTTAAGGGAAATTGAGACAAAAAGTGGGCGAAATTCGCCCACATCCAGCGCAATTTTCCGGTTGTGTGGATGCAGGCGCTAATCATCTTCCAGATCGAGCAAACCCTGTTCACGGGCGGCATCAATCAGCGTTTCAATAGTTTGAATGCCCAGAATTTCGCGGAGTTTGTCGCGGCAGCGATAAATGGAACGGGTTGACAGCTCCAGCTCTGCCGCAATAGCTTTCACCGTTAACCCTCTGGCGGTCAGCCTCAGAACCTGCATGTCCAGCGGCTTGATATCGTTGAGCATATAGAGATATTTGCTGTTAATCAATAATTGCGAGGCGCAGGGGGATAAGGTCACCACGTCACGCCGTACCAGATCAAGTCCATTTAATAATATATCCGCCAGTTCGTCCCGATAGATAAAGCCTTTTGCGCCTAACTGCATAATGCGATGAATGAAGATTGCCACCAGCCGGTTGCTGATGACGACAACTTTCGAGGCGTTTTGCGCTTTTGCCAGTTGATCGAAGCGATTTTCGACCTCGCTGATACGCAGACTACTGATGTCCATCAACAGGATGTCGATCTGGTCTGACTGGCGCAGAAAGCTCTCAAAATCCTCAAAAACGATTAGTGCATAGCTGGTTGTCCCATCGTGTTTAATCAGACCTTCAATCCCGCTGCGGGTTATCCTGTCTGACACAAGCAGGGCGACGCGCACCTGTGGCATGGCGCTGATCCTCTCTCTAAGTCCGTCCTTCTTCTGTAAGTACAAATCGTAGAATATACGTTCTATCACCAGAGCATCATTATATTACAAGTTACAAACATAAGGCAAGCTAAGTGACCGGTATAACTTGGTCACAAACAGGTTGTGAATTGGTATGTGACAGGATGTGGCAATCTTCGCCAGATTTTTGTCAACAATTCCCGCCGATTCTGGCGAAATTTGCCAGACATTTTTACCCATTTCCATTACTCTGAAAAAGAACGTAGGTTCTAGCAAAGAAGGGTAAAAATGACTTCTGTTGTGCCTCAATCATCGGTGACTCACATCACCACAAAACCAGATTTTCGACCACGCATTCTCTGGTCGCGGCGGGATTATCACGAGCGGCTCAATCTGCGACGCATTCTCAGCCGCCCACAGGTGACAATGCCTGTTTTGGAGATTGCGCCCGAACGAAAGGATGTGACCTGTGACCAGAATTGAACTGACAGCGCAGGATACCTATGTGTTGGCGCGGGCACTGGTGGGGCTACCCTACGATGGCGTGCCGCTCAGCCCGATCACCGGTCTGCTGCTGGCGCACCTCGATCCCAAACAACCGGAGGATGTGCAGATTCTGCGCCGTGTACTCGGTCAGCAGTTGATGCTGGATATTCTGCGGGTTGATCCAGAAGGCACGCCGCCGGAGACACCGTTCCGCAGTGCCGATCTCAACATCGTACCGGAACTACCGGAAAACGCGCGGTTGACGATGGATCAGGTCAATGAAGCGTCTCATATAGGACGATGGTTGGACGATTACCTACGATGGGCAGGTAATGCCGCCAACGAAACCCCGCTCAACTTCCATCTCGGCGCAGGGCTATATCTGGCAGCGATTGCGGTCGGACGGCGGCTGTACATCCAGACACCCTGGCGACAGCAGGTCTTTCCCAACCTCTACATCATGATTGTGGCGGTCTCCACCTATTACCGTAAGTCGGCAGGACTGAGCCTTGCGGCTGAAGTGGCACGGCTGGCGATCCCGCACATGATGATGCCGCAGCCCGGTTCACCGGAGAACTTTATGTCCATGCTCGGTGGTGTACTACCGCCCAACTTTTCCGACATCCCCCAGCAGGATCGCGCTCGCCTGGAAAAAGGGAATCGCTATGCCGCCCAACGCGGTCTGCTACGAGATGAGCTGTCGGGCTTGTTCAAGTCAATGGGCAGGGATTATATGGCCGGGCTGAAAGAACTCATCATGACGCTCTATGACTGCCCGGCATATCTCGACAGCAATACCAACAACAAAGGGCTGGTGGTCATCCGCGATGCCGCGCTCTCCATTCTGGGTGCCGCGACTCCAGCGGAACTAGCGACGGCTTTATCTTCAGCCGACTGGTTTAATGGCAATCTCGCCCGTTTCACCCTGCTCACACCAGAGACCGATTATCGCGAGCGCAAAGCGGTCTCTGAGAGCCTGGCACCAATCGATCTGGCAAACCGCCTGAAGCGCCTGCATGAGAGATTACCTGAACCGCCCTTACCAGATGCGCTGGGCGAGAAGAAATCCAGCGAAGCATGGTCATTGGTCGCTGACATCTGGCCGCACGTTCACGCTTATGAACAGGCACTGCGAGCGATGACCGCGCCAAATTCCGCCCTGGATGACCGATTACGTGCTATCTACGGGCGCTTGCATGTGCAGGCGATCAAGGTCGCCATCCTGCTGGCTGCGCTGGATTGGGCGGATGGTGATGATGCTTCGCCACGACCCAAAGTCAGCGCTGCCCACTGGTATCGCGCTCAGCAGATGACCGAAGAATGGCGAGCATCCGCTCATCGACTGCTGGCTGATCTGGGTGAGAACGAAGAAGCCCGCCTGGAAAACCGCATCCTCGGCTTGCTCCGCACAGCAGGTGGCGTGGCGACGGTGCGTGATCTCTACCGCGCCTTGCGTTCACCGCGTAAGCCGGTGGTCGAGGCGTTGAAGGCATTAGAACAGGATGGGCAGGTTCTGCGAGTAGAACTGCCACCTAAGCCCGGTGTGCGTTCCGAAGCCTACCAACTCGCCGAAGATCCAATTGTCGTGTCCGGTGACAATCGCCAGTAATTGTCGAATTGTCAATTGTCCCATTGCGTGACAATTAGATGAAATGGAGCAAGCAAGTGAACGATATCCGACAGATAAAGGAAAACTACGACCTGCGGCGCCTTGTCGAGCAGGATTTAGGGCAGCCACCGGTTCGCAGTGGACGCGCCTCATTATACAAGTGTCCATTTCACAATGAGCAGAAAGGCTACAGCCTGGCAGTGTGGCAGGATGGTTATCGCTGTTTTGGTGCCTGTGATATCAGCGGCGACCTGTTCGACTGGCTGATGAACTATCGTCGTCTGTCTTTCCCTGATGCGCTGGCGGCCTTAGGCGAGCAGCCACACACGCCACAACGCATACAGCAGCCGATCCACACGATTGCATCTGAGCCGCCGTCATCCGCCTGGCAGGAGTCTGCCCGTCAGGTAGTGAACATCGCCGAAGAAACGCTGTGGTCGTCTGCTGGTGAACCCGCCCTGACTTACTTGCTGGAACAGCGTGGACTGACCACTGCCACCATCCGCAAAGCGCGGCTCGGTTACATCCCCGGTGATTTTCGGGATTGGCGCGAGATTGCCGGGCTGAATGTGCCCTGCGGCATTTGCATCCCCTGGTTTGCAGTTGACGAACTCTGGGCGGTGAAGGTGCGCCGTGGCTGTGGACTGCCTAAATACGTGCAGATCGCTGGTGGCAGTACACATGGCCTTTACAATGCCGATGCGCTCTACCAGCACACGACAGCATTGTTCTGTGAAGGCGAGTTTGATGCCCTGCTCGTTGCACAGGAAGCAGGTGAACTGGTTGCACCAGTCACACTGGGTAGCGCCGCCACCCGCCTGACCGCTCGCTGGTATGGAATGCTGGTGGGTCATCGCACCATCTTCGTCAGTTATGACCGGGATGATGCGGGCAAGCGCGGTATGGAGCGCTTACTAAAGCTCTCTCCACGTTTTTGTGAACTGCCTGTGCCATGCGGCAAAGACATCTCTGATTTCTATCTCAATGGAGGTGATCTCTATGCATGGCTTACAGGGGCACTACAACGTAATTATAAGGAAGCGTTGCCATGAGATCACAGGCTAAGAACAACATTGTTGAAGAAACCCCTCATGATATGATGAAACGTATTTTTGCTGTCGCAGAGCTGATTGTGCAATCTGATGGCTACAGTCGGGATAAAACTATGCGGTCTGCATCTGCTGAAAAACACAAATCTGGAAACTCGTTGTATTGTAAGAACCATACCGATGGTTTAGGAAACACAAATGGCGCGGAAGAAACATAGAATCATACCAACTCCACAAGCTGGCTGGGCAGTTTATCTGCGAACCAGTAGTGATGAAAATCAAAAGCCTGAACTTTCACGGGCGCGGCAGCGCTACGCGATAGAAAAGAACGTATTGGAACGCTCAGATATGCCGGTTTATAGTGAGTACATTGACGTACTCACAGGTACAACACCTGAAAGAGAGGCTTATCAGCGTTTATTGGAAGATGCTCGCTCAGGTAAGTTTTCTCACGTAATTGTTGAGCGTGCTGACAGGTTTGGTCGAAACGATACGGAAGCCCTACGAGCTATCGACGAGCTACACGAGTTTGGGGTTGCTGTCCGTTTTGCCAACCAGCCCGATCTTGATCCGATTGATCCAGATGACCGCGTTGTTGTAGCATTGACGTTTACTTTGGCACGTCGCGAATCAACATTACTTGGGTTACGTGTCCAAGGTGGTGTTCATGCTAATCGAGAAAAAGGTGGCTATCATGGGGTTGCACCTGATGGATTTCTGAACAAAAGTGGAATGACTTCCGGTGAAGCGAAAAAACTGAACGGACGTATCGATCATTGGATTGAACTTGATCCGGAACGTGCCCCTATATGGCGTTATGCTTGGGATTTGCTACTTGAAGGTAAGATGACACTGGAAGAAATCTGTGAGGCATTACATGCTCGTGGTTACAGGTATCGCTCAGGTCGTCCTTTTATAGAGATAAATCCTGATGGTAAACGTAAGGCCAACACCAATACACTTGCGGCTATCTTTCACAACTGGACTTACGCTGGTTGGGTAACAAGTAAAACACGCAACATCCCGCCTAAGACGCTTAGAGGCTCATGGGAACCACTTATTACAACGGAAGAACTCGAGCGAGGTATTGCCATCCTAGATGAACGTGATCAGAAGCGTGGCAGAAATCGTCGACATGACTACCTGCTAAAAGGCTTGGTATATTTTGGGCATAACGATCATAGGGGACTCACCAAGCTTACCTGTTCAACCTCGAACAGCTCGCGGTCTGGCGGGGGTACACCTTACTATTGTATCGGTCGAAGCAATATAAATTTTCTTTGCAGTGCCGTAGACGAACAAATACCAGGAGAATTACAGAAAATACAGGTTGACCCTGAGCTAATCCCTCAAATACGAGCTGTCTATACACAGGATGTAGCGGAAAAGATGGGTCATTTGCGCCCAGATGAAAAACAGCAGTTAGAGAATGCACTAAAGGCGATCGAGGAAGAAGAATCCCGTATGGCGCGGCTCTATGCGTCGGGTAAGATCAGTGAATCTGTCTGGGATGGAATGTGGCGGGAGTGGCAAGATAGACGAAATCAAATTAGATTCACAATGGAGTCACTTCAGGCAAGGCACGAAGTGCATATCACAAACCTTGATGCGGCATTGAAAATTATCGCACACGTTGGAATCGTGTATAATACCTTGAAGCGTAGCAGTCAAAAAGAGTTACTACGCCATATGGTTGAGCGGGTCATCATTGACCCGGAGGGAACCATACGATTGGAATTACGTACTCCGTTTGCGTACTTGCGAGACATCTCCGACACAGTACGCGGGAACGGGGGGAGTTCTACCTCTTGCACAAAAGCAAAAGCCGATAGCATTGTTGCTATCGGCTCAAGCTCAGGACAATGTTCGGTTAGTGTCCTGTCGTGCGGGGAGGACAGGATTCGAACCTGCGGCACCGGCAACCCGGTGCAACTGCTTAGCAGGCAGCCCCAATCGTCCACTCTGGCACCTCCCCAATGTATGCAGTTGTCATATCATGCGGAAGGAGTGGGATTCGAACCCACGGTGGCACGGTGTACCACTTTGGTTTTCAAGACCAACGCCTTAAACCGCTCGGCCATCCTTCCCTGTCTTTGGACTGACCGCATGCGCAGATGGTAGCATAATCCCCTACACGGGTCAATCCTTGATCTCGGAATATCACCTGTTTCGTCCGGTGCCGTTAAAACTGCGCTCATGCTTTCACTGTACGCCGTAAAACGGGTAGAATAGAAACAGGTTCAGACGTATTCAATGATGAGTGTGGATTTCCTCTTTTGCCTTACATTCTTGTACTGCTTTATCTCGGTGTGACGATTTACGCGGCGAATCAGGTTCAGATTGGGCTGTGGCGTCCGGCGGTTCTGACGGTGCTGCTTTATATCGGTGTCGGACTGATGGCGATGATGTCACTCTTTCCGCTTCAGATCGCCTTGCTGTCGAATGCCGGACTCACACCCGCTGAGAGTGCCGATATCGCGACTCCACAGGTGGCGCTTCCGGCTGCGTTAGCTGCGGCGGTTTTCGGCTTCCTGCTGACGAGCTTCAGCGGTGCATTGGTGAGTTCTCAGGCTGTCCGAGCGCGGCTGGCTGGCCTGTTGAATCGAGAACCGCATACCCGCTTCGACCCGGAGTCGCCGGTGCATCTGACCGCGTGGCTGTTATCCAGTCTGATTGTCGTGGGCACGGTCTTTGTGTTCATCCTCTCCGGGGGAATCGCCGCCGTAGCCGAATCAGTTGCGGTTGATGGCATTGATCCCTTCGATACCATGATTACCGGCATGCTGGAACTGATCGCTGCCGCGCTGGGTGTCGGCTATGCGCTCCGCCGCGACGGGGCACAGACGCTTCAGCGCCTTGGGCTGCGTATCCCCACCCGACAGGACATCAGCACCGGTGTCCTGACCGGCATCGGCCTCATCATTGCGCAGATTGTATTTGTCACGCTGACACAACTTGTGCTGGATCCGCAGAGTCTCGCGGAACAGTCGCAGGCCGCTCAGCAGATCACACTCGCGGTCTCGACCCTGCCGATGGTGCTGATTCTGTCTCTCTCCGCCGCGATCGGAGAGGAAACCCTGATCCGTGGGGCGCTTCAGCCGGTATTGGGAACTGTCATCTCCAGTGCTTTTTTCACACTACTGCACTCGCAGTATCTCGGAACGCCCTTTATGCTGCTGATCTTCGCAGTCTCGCTGGCTTTCGCATGGCTTCGACGCCGTTACAGTACCACTGCCGCGATTATCGCGCACTTTACCTATAACTTTTTCCCGTTGTTCCTGCTTATGCTGGCAACCACAACCGGGGGGATACCGAATTGACCATCACTGATCTTTTGCTGCTCAGGAAGCGCCCTTCGCTGACTGTTATCTCTGTTATCGCCATCACCCTGTGCCTGATCGTGTCTGTGCCAAGCCAATGGACGCTGCAAGCACAGGAGACATCGACCGAAGAAGCGACAGCCGCCGATGTGGATGTGACAGAAGACACCGTCCCCGTCACAGAGGAGCCAATAGAGACGCAGGAGCCAGCGCAGCCGACCGAGCCTCCTGCGGAGATCGTCAGCGCCACACCAGAGAAAACACTGCCTGAGAGCATTCTCTATGCTGAGGTCGAATGGGTCACACTGACCACCCTCCGTTCCGAAATCGCGTTCAATCTGCCCTCACTCGATGAGGTAGAGTCCGGTCTGCTGATCATCACACAGCCCGGCTGGAGTGCATCCCCACAGCAGATCCCGGTCGAGGTGCAGGAATTCGCCGAGCCGGAGACTCTCGAGCAGGAGTTCATTCATTTATGGGAAGTAGCACCGGATAGCCCTCCAGATCTGTTTGAAGATGTGACGGTCACATGGCGCTTTAACCTCACGGATGGAACCGACGTCGAGCTTCCGTTTGAACTGACATATGCCGACTCTCGCGTGCGCTGGAATACGGTCGAGCTTGTCCCGGATCGGGTGCTGCTTCAGGTCCCCGCTGGCCGTTATTCCTCTGCGGATCTTTTGAACAGCCTGAGTCCGGTCATCGACCTGCTGGCTGAAAATACCGGCCAGACGCCGCAGCTTCAGGCGGTAATCTTCGATCCGCGCCTGACGCTGGACCCCTGTACAACCAACGCAGACGGTGACTCGGTCGCTGTCGTCCAGCAGAGCGACACCGAGGTTCCGTGCGAGGCCGACGCGATTCGGGAACTCTATATCAATGCAGGCTATTCCTTTCTCGAACTGCCTTCCGCTGATCTGACGACCACCCTGACCGCTGTAACGTCGGATCTGTTCCGCCAGAGTTATGAGCCGCTGTGGGATGATGCCGGCGACGATATTCCGGCGTGGTTCCGGGCTGGCTTGGAGCGCTACTACTGGCCGATCGCCAAGATCGACCAGTTGACGATCTCACAGCAGGCGCTGCGCTCCGGTGGGGTGATCCGCGACATGTCGCTGGAGCCGTCCGCCGCATCCCGTGAGATCTGGCTTGCGCAGAGCTATGGCATGGTGCTGTATATCGCGGAGCAGGTGGGCGTAGACGGTCTGTTTGAACTTGCAGAGCGCGTGTCAGATGGTGAAGACTTCGAGACCGCTTACGAAGACGTGACCGATGGCGCACTCTCCGGCCTGATCCCGGCGTGGAGCAACTGGGCGCTGACCCGTCCCGCGCAGAACGCCTATACCTTCTATCCCTATCTGCCGCCGACACCGACCGCTACCGCGACTTATACCCGCACGCCAACCGCTACCGCGACGCCGACTATCACCCTGACGCCTTCGCTGACACCCTCGGTCACCGGGGAACTCTCGCCGACGCCGTCTGACACACCGCCGCCATCACGGACCCCGACCGATACACCAACGGCGACGCTGACCGTCACGCCGCGTTCGATGGAGAGCCTGTTCACACCGACACCGGTCCCGCCGGACCCTGCGGTTGAGAATGCGACCAGCTTCTTCAGCGCGCTCAGCCTCGGTCTGATTGTCCTTGGCGTTGTGCTGATCATCAGCGTGCTGGCTTACGGTTTCTTCCAGCGCAATCGGTCATAAACGCAATCATTCATCAACATCATCGCTGTAACGGGTAGGGTGGGTTGTGGCGGTGGCGGTGGCGGCGCCAAAAAAATGCTCCGCCGCAACCATTTTCTCCCTCAATTTGGGTGGTGTATGGCAGAATTGTGGCGTAAATGCGCCGCAAGTCGCCACAAATGCGTCACAAGATGCAGAAAGGTGCCGCTATTTACTGCTGTAGCAGGTTGCTGCTGCTGCTGCTGCCGCACAAAATTTTTGTGCGGCAACAACGGGTTTTCCCCTGAAAATAACGGATGTGCTGCTGCAAAGATGGTTTTTGTTGCCATATTGTGCAGCAAAGTGCTCCCCATCCCGGCATTCAAATTCGCCCGTATATTGCCGTGATTTTGTAGCGCAGTGCAAATGTTAAGGTGCAGGAACCTTCTAATTGTAGTACATATGTTCGTATTGTGCGGTTCGAATTTTCAAACGAAGTGGACCAAAAAGCGGGCGTTTTTCATTTTAAAATCCCTTCGAGCCTGTTTGAAAATTGGCTTCCGGTGCGGACAGGGCAGGTGTTACACGGTGTAGGGATAGACCCCAAAGACCGTCATAGGGTTATACCCCGCAAGCGAAGCGGTTGAAGACATGACATCAACTTCACTTCATCGTTTGACGTGTTTCTGAAC